>PFUQ01000085.1:6031-7156 GCA_002790175.1 Flavobacteriales bacterium CG_4_9_14_3_um_filter_32_8 | reverse complement strand
CTTTCGCTAACGGCGCCACTAACTTTGGATGATTCACCAAGAAAGCTGGACCGGCGATGTTCTTGCGACAATATTTCCAGAGTGTGTCAGTGAGGCGTTCGCGGTTATCACCTTCGTACTGAACACTTAACTCTTCAAGTTTAACTTTCATGTCGTCCTCAGACGCGGTAATAATATCTAAGCCGGTTTGCTTTTCTATCTCCTCCGCATAATCAATTTCCACCCACTCGTCAGCTAAATTAAATTTGTGACCCCGGGCTTCAAATTCGGTTGTTCCGAAAACCTCTTTAGCAATTTCAATATAGAGCTCGCGAACTAACTTCATGCCGTCCTTATAATCCGCATACGCCCAATAGAATTCCAGATTGGTAAATTCTTGGAGGTGTTCTGGACTAGTGCCTTCGTTGCGATAAGCGCGACCAATTTCAAAAGTTTTATCAAAACCACCAGCCATTAAGCGCTTATGCCACAACTCACCGATGGAAATCCGTAAATATACATTGATGTCAAAGTCATTATGATGTGTTTTAAACGGTCGCGCTTCCGCGCCACCGGTGGTGTGTTCTAGGGTGGGAGTCTCTACCTCCAAAAATCCCCGTCGCTTCATAAAGGCACGAGTTACGTCCCAGAACTTAGCTTTCTTAACGAACATGTCACGAGTTTCGTTATCTAGAAGCAAATCTAAATAACGTTTTCGGTAACGCTCGTCCTCATCTTTAATACCAAAGTGTTCTGAAGGTATATTTTGTAGAGCTTTGCCTAACACTCGCCAGTTTTTAACCAAAATCGCTTGCGTCTCGCGCTTGGTCACATAAGCTGTCCCCGTAATCTCAATGAAATCACCGGTGCTCATGGTTCCCAACAGCCTATCAAAAAGTTCTTCACCTAGTTCATCTTTCTGGCAAAAGCCTTGGATTTTGCCAGTCCCGTCCATGACATCAATGAAAGCCAAAGCGCCATGCTCACGCATAGCCATGATGCGACCGGCGACTGTCACTTCTTTCTGTGAAGTGTTCAAATCATCAAAATTAACCAACACCTCACTCACCTTATGAGTAGTATTGGCCTTGCTCGGATACGGGTTGATACCAAGTTCTTGCAAACTGGCAATTTTCTTTTCGCGGT
>PFUQ01000085.1:1059-5846 GCA_002790175.1 Flavobacteriales bacterium CG_4_9_14_3_um_filter_32_8 | reverse complement strand
GAAGGAATTTTACAAGCGGCTTATTTGGTGCACAATAACCAAAAAATAGCACTCATCAAACATTTGTTAAAAGGAAAAGACCACGATTTTATTTTGGTTTTCTCCTCTAGAAAATCTTCTGTAAAAGAAATTACCGCTGCGTTGAATAAACAAGGCATGCCTGCTAAAAGTATTCACTCGGATTTAAACCAGCAAGAACGAGAAGCTGTTTTATTGGATTTTAAAAACAAAAAAATACAACTGTTGGTAGCTACTGATGTGCTATCGAGAGGAATAGATATACAAGGAATTAATTTGGTGATTAATTACGACATCCCGAGTGATGCAGAAGATTATGTACATCGAATTGGAAGAACAGCAAGAGGGGATAATACCGGAGTTGCCATTACTTTTATTAATGCTGATGAATGTTATAACTTCTCTAAAATCGAAAAATTAATCGAAAAAGAAGTCCATAAATTAGCATTGCCAGAAGGATTTGAGGAAGGTCCAAAATACGATACTACTTATAGAAAACCCTTTAAAGGCAAGAAAAACTTTAGTAAAAAAGGAAACTGGAGTAAAAAACCAGCGAAGTAATTGTATAAATGACAAGAAGGTAGTTTTTAAAAACTAGTGCTTTTGGTGTTGGTGGCGTTTATGCCAGTTATGAAATGGAATGGTAGTAATAACCACTATTTCATAACAATTAATTGCCCTGTTCTTTTTCCACTTAAAATAAAGATTGCCTTGGCTCTCGGAATCTTGTTTTTATACAATGAATTCTTATCAATTTCTAAATAACAAGCTGCCAATGTGTAAGATTTCGATTTAGCATATCTCCCAGTGAATCCCGAAAAAAAATCATTAACCAATTTTTCTGCAAAACTGAAATATGTATAAGTTGGTATAGCTATTTTTAATTCGCCATTTTCTATATCTTTTGGACTGATCTTTTTCCCATAAAACAATTGTAAATCCGTTGCTTCATCAGATTTATCATAGTAATATCTTTTTCCAAATTGGTAGTCGACCAACTGAGGCATAGCCACCAGCCCTTTGGATAAACCATTTTTAATGTTTAATTTTTTAAAAGCAGCTGGAAGTATTTTTGAAACTTTAGCATTGTTATTTTTGAGTCTTTTAAACTTAAAAACATTAAACTGTTTAATAAAATTATAAGCTGTAAGTTCTAATTCGGATGAAAATTCTAATTCAGACCTATGGCTATGTTTTCTCTTTTCGTTAATCATAAAAAAAACAGTCGCATTAAGCAATTCTTCATTAATTTCAAAAGGAATTAACTCCTGATCGGCAAGTCCTGAGCTAAAAAACGAACCAGAATTGTTATAGCTAGAAATAAAGGTGTTACGCTGAAGGAGATTGGTATCTAGGTTTTCCAAAAACTTATTGGTTTGAGTAAACCCAACTACATATATTAACAATAGTGATATTGTTAAACCTACTTTCATAAAAAACTTTTTAGTTGTCCAATAGTAACGTCTTTGTTTGAAAATGTTTTAATCTTAATTTCTTTTTCACCGTTTTTCATTGCAGTTGAAAATGATTTGGCATCAATCAAACCAACTTTATCATCTTTCAATACTAACATAATTGCATTATTAGCCGATGCATCATAATAGGCTTTATTTTGCCCTTGAAACTGCATTACACTAGTATTAGATTTATCAATTACATAAACAGTAAAAGGATCTATAGTATTATCTTCTTCATCTATTAGTTTTGCAAGTAACCTAACGGGTTGCTCCATTTGTCTTATCTGGTCACAATTATAAACCCCAAAACTCATTAATGCAAAACTTCTACTTACCAAAATTTCAGACTCCAAACTACGTCTATTTTCCTCAGTATATCGATTGGTAGTTCTAAGGTTAGCTTCATATTCAGCCAATAATTTAGTATACTTTTTATCTGCTCTTGCCCAATTTTTAGTATTTCTTTTAAGGGCATTATTGTATCCTTTATAAACCTGTTTATTTCTTCGTTGTTCAGTTTCGGGATAGGTAGAATTTACATGAGGATAAACCGGCAATATTATCGTGTCATCAAACATAACCATAGTCAGCAAATAATTATCGTCATCAGCATTTGGCTCAAGGGCTATGTTTCTAATGAATGTTGGACAATTTTTTTCGTAATATTTAGCATCTGAAGATAGCAGTCTTTTTACCTTGTATCTGTTGTATGCATTTTTCAGAAAATCAGCCAATGAATCCATTTCGTGAAATGTTTGATTTACTTCATCACCATCATAAATCCAAGTGTATTGTCTTAATGTATTTAATTGAGCGAAGTTTTTTCTTGCATCTTTACTATCGTAAGAGACTGGTAATTTATCAAAGGTTAATTGAAAGCTTTTTAATTTATTGTCTTTTTTAATTTTGTAATTAACTAAATCATAATAAATCGGTGGAGGTTGAGACATTGAAAAAGGAAAGTAACTGTTCATCGCAGTTGAATCCATTAATTGAGATAATCGTTTAGAATCGTTGGGGTCATTAATAGTATCAGCATCCTTAATCTCCCAATTTCCAAGTTTTTCATTAAAAGCATACATATTCATTGCAGGGTCGTTATTGTATGAACGCATATTAACCTGGATTAAATTATCAGGATTTGGATATACTTCTTTTCCATTCACAGATGCTCTAAACTCAATTTGTCCGGCAGAAGAAAAAGTATATGATACACCTGCAGAATCATAAGACATTGGTATGCCACTTACCAAAAAATCAATTGGATCAATGAACTCTCTGAATACTACATCTACTTCACCCTCAATCACATTACCATCTTCATCAACAAAAGCATTTGCTGGAATATCAAGCGTGGTTCCTGATTCCATTTGTAATAAAGTTTTTTCTTTTGTGGATACAATGAAATCTTTTTTAGGCACATCTATTCCGCTAATAGGAGGTGTAATTGTTTTAATGGTTTTAGTACTCTCAGTCACTTCTTTATTATCCACGATAAAATCATCATAAAAATCCCAATAAATTGCGAGTTGATCATTGCTTTTTTGAAGATTGGCAATTTCCTGAGGATTAATGATATTGTTCTTGATGATAAATGATTGAAGTTTTTTTAAAGAGGCCAACTCTTCAGGAATCTTCTGAATGCTATTTCTGGTAAAATTCAGTCTTTTTAGTTCTTTTAAACTTGAAATACTTGAAGGAATATTCTCCATACCACAAGCTATAATACTGATATCGTTTATAATGTTCTTATTCAATTGGGCAAACAATTCATCAACATTAAGATTGGAACAATTCTTTATATTTATAGTACTTAGTTTTTCCAGTTGAGCGATTTCATAAAAAGAGGGTGAAATTCTACAATTATCTATCATAATTTCTCTTAATGAAGTTATCTGTTCTAGTCCATTAGAAAATATCCCGTTTTCAATTTCAAGAACTTGAATATTATTCTCAGCAAAAAGGGAAAGTAAATTGTAAACATTCGAATTAACAATACTTAATCGTTGAAGTTGATTTAATTTAATTGATTCCTGTGGTAATGAGGTTAGGTTAGAGGACACAATTTTAAGATGCTGAATATTTTGTAAATTCAATACTTCAAGATCCAAAAATTTTAAGCCTCCTATTGTCAAGGTTTGCAAATTGTTTAAATAAGAAAGGGTAATAAATACATCCTTTTGTTTTAGACTGTCATTATTGGCAATATTGAAATCACTAAGGTGGGAACAGTTAATAATCTTATTGTTTATTTCTACTAAATTATTATTTGACACATCCAATCTTTTCAGTTGGGATAGAAATTCAATTTCGTAAGGTAAGTTTCTTAACTTATTGTTACTGATATCTATGTTTTTTAAATTCACAAAATTTCCTATTTCATGAGGCAGATAGTTAAGCATACAATTGGAAACATGGAGTTCTTCCAAACTTTTAGATGAATTTATTGCAATTAAAAGTTCCTGTAACTTCAACCCTTTTTGGCCATCCAATTTTAGAACTTTTAAGTTAGGTAGTTTTATTACTGATTTAAATTCTACAACACCACTTTTTGTTAAATCCAACTCCTCTAAATTTACTAAACTAGAAATATTCATTGGGAGCTCCTTTATGGCAGGATTGTTCAATTTTAAAATCTTTACTTCTTCGGGGGATTCAAAGGCTTTTTCTAAACTATAAAAATTTCCTTTGTTGTTTTGAGCTTGTAGCATCTGAGATGACAAAATGAAAATAAAAGCTAGATAATTTATTAATTTTTTCATGGTCAAAAGTTTTAGTTCTCTAATTGACAATAATTATGCCGTGTAAAAAAATGAAGAATAATGATATAATACATAAACTCCAATTTGTTACATTTTATTATTGTTATTGTTTATTTATAGCGATTCTGAACAATTTTTTATCCAAATTCTGTATACTAATTATTTTACTATAAGCGATAACATTGTAGATGAACCTTATGATTTAAGTATTTGCAATACAGTTGGGCAACTTTTGTTTTAAGAAGAAAACATTCTCACTAATACTAAAATAATCAACATCACAAATTATAATACTAGCCTATTGTTTATCAATATAAAAACACAAAATCAATCAATTAATTATAAACTTTTAAAACCTTAATATTATGAAAAGATTTACACTTCCGGATAAAAAGCATTAATAAAATGATTGATGGTGTTTTGGTTTTTATGATGGATAATTGAAATTACATCAAATCTACACTCTAAATCAATTTCTTTTTCATTCATATAATAATCCGCACCTTCTATTAAATGTTTTTGCTTTTTTAATGTAACCGCCTCTTCGGGC
>PFUQ01000085.1:0-1046 GCA_002790175.1 Flavobacteriales bacterium CG_4_9_14_3_um_filter_32_8 | reverse complement strand
AAGAACTTCTAGTTTTTACTTCAATAAATACCAACTCGTTTTTATCAATTGCAATAATATCAATTTCAAATTTCTTTTCTCTCCAATTGTTTTCTACCACCTGATAACCAATATTTTGAAGAAAATTGGATGCAATTTTCTCTCCTTTTATTCCTAACTGATTATGTTCCGCCATTTAAAATAGTTAACCGATGTGTAAAAGTATTTATTAATTTTTGAGTAAAACTTTCTATCTAAAAATGAATTTTAGTAAACTTGCTTTACTTAAAAATAACATTATGCAACTATTAAAGTCCATCTCATTTTCAATTTTCCTGTTTATCTCTTCTGTTTTAATGGCTCAAAACTTTGAGGGAGTTATTGAATTTAAGCGAGTAAATTATTACGATGAAACGAATTACACCTATTATGTTTCGGTTGACAAAGTAAGGATAGATGAACTAAAAAAAGACGGAACAGTTTCAGGAACCATGTTAGTTGACCTTAAAACAAAAGAAGTGCTTGCTATCAACCATGAAAGGAAATTATACATGGACATCAAATCAACGCCAAGTGTAAAAGATGTAAGTAAATCCGAAATTTTTAAGACTTCTGAAAAAAAAGATATACTGGGTTATAGCTGCAATAAATGGACTGTTAGTAACCCTGATTTCAAATCTAAAGCAGAATATTGGGTAATTGATAAAGGAAACTTTTTCTTTTTTAATGAGTTAATGAAAGCACTGAATAGAAAAGATAGAATTGGATTGTATTTTATGCAAATACCAGAAAATGCTGGATTTTTTCCAATAATTGGCGAAGAAAAAGGTTTTGATGGCAAATTGAAAGAGCGAATGGAAGCGACCAAAATGACTTTAAAGAAGATAGAAGCTACCATTTTTAAAATTCCTGCAGGTTATCAAAAATTTGGAAATTCTTGAGGCAAACAAGTCTGAAGTTAGAATCCGTCAACTGACGGAGGAAGAAGGAAGATAAATTAAATCCAAAATCGTAAATCCAAAATCGTAAATCCAAAATCGTAAATCCAAAATCGTAAATCCAAAATC
>PFUQ01000113.1 GCA_002790175.1 Flavobacteriales bacterium CG_4_9_14_3_um_filter_32_8 | reverse complement strand
TTGTTTGTTATATTTGCTCCCATTGGGTTTTCATAGTTTTTCATATACTGCTTCATCCGTCAGCTAACGGAATCTAGATAGTGTTTCAAAAATTTTCATTGTCTCTAAAAAACTATGAAAATTTTGATGTGAATCAATTTTTAGAACCCACCTTTAATCAGAATCAGAGAGTTAACAATAAGTTTAAACTTAACAAAAATCATTTTTAGATTTTACTTTTAGATGAATGTATTTTATACATTTGTCCGTTCTTTTAGTTAAAAGAATTTTAAAATTATAAACGTAACATTTCAAAAAAAAACTTATTGAATTATGGAATTATTTGTTGTATTGATATTTATTTTTGGCTATATAGCCATTACAATGGAACACAAATTAAAAATTGACAAGCTAATACCAGCGTTGTTAATGATGGTGTTAGCTTGGACAGGTATAGCTTTAGGGTTAGATGACTTTTCGACTTTTTTTGATGCTCACACCGATAACTTATTTAGTGGCTTTAGAGGGCTATTGCATGAGGAAAAATTAACAATATTAGAAGGCACTCTTTTGCATCATTTTGGTAAAACTGCTGAAATTTTGGTTTTCTTAATTGGAGCAATGACTATTGTAGAAATTATAGATCATTTTAATGGCTTTTCCACCATTAAAAGTTTTGTCAAAACCAACAAAAAAAGAACATTACTATGGATTGTATGTGTGTTAGGCTTTATTTTATCATCTATTATTGATAACCTTACAGCAACGATTGTTTTAATTACTATTTTACGTAAATTATTGCCTGAAAATAAAGATAGAATTTGGTATGCAGGTTTAATCATTATTTCCGCCAATGCTGGTGGTGCATGGTCTCCAATTGGTGATGTTACTACAACCATGCTTTGGATGGGAAATAAAGTAACTGCAGTTAAATTGATGGAATATCTGGTAATTCCTTCTTTGTTTTGTTTAATTGTTCCTCTATTTATTGCAAGCTTTCTTCCTGCATTTAAAGGAAATTTTACTGCAACTATTGATGAAACAACCGAGAATAAACATAGCAAATTAATGTTCTACTTAGGATTAAGTTTAATTGTATTTGTACCGATATTCAAAACTATTACACACTTACCTCCTTATGTTGGCATGATGTTATCTCTAGCAATTATTGCTTTAGTAGCTGAGATATTGAGTAATAAGAAATTTAATATGTCTAATTATTCAGAAAAAGAACAGGAGGTAATTGTAGCTAATCCACACCAAAAAGGACCAACACTTAATGCCTTAACAAAAATAGAATTTCCTTCTATTTTATTTTTCTTAGGAATTTTAATGACTGTTGCTGCTATGGAATCACTAGGATTAATTTTTGATTTCGGAAATACAGTTCGATCATTAATGCCTAACGAAGTTTTTATCATCTTACTGGGGGTTAGTTCAGCAGTTATTGATAATGTTCCCTTAGTTGCAGCAAGTATGGGTATGTACGATGCAACTACATTTCCAACAGATGCTCATATTTGGCACTTTATTGCTTTTTCTGCAGGTACTGGTGGTAGTATGCTTATTATTGGATCTGCTGCAGGTGTTGTTGCAATGGGTATGGAAAAAATAAATTTCTTTTGGTACCTAAAAAATATTGCATGGTTAGCTTTATTGGGATTTTTAGCTGGCTGTATTAGTTTTATTTTTATTGAATTGATGTGAAACCAGAAAATTCAAACTTTCAAAAAAGGAGTATTTTTCAATGCTCCTTTTTTGTTTAATCACAATTACAATTCTGCTTATTAGGAACTTCAATATTTCTTAATGATGCTTTGTTTTCTAATTCACAGGTTTCTATATAAACTATAATAAAAGTTTCATTTGATAATTTAGAAGAGATGTAGTATTCTGGACAAGGCTTCTTATCGGTTGTACTTTTTTTAAAATTCACTTTTGCATTCGACCAAAAATCGGTGTTCATAAAATCGGAAGGAATAGCATAGCAGTCTAATTTCCATTGTGCTTCGTCAGTAATTAATATTTGTGCTTTGGCTAAATATTCAATTACTCTACCTTCTGGCATCCATGCTGGTCTTTCTCTGTCTTTAATTAAGGTGGCCCAAACGATAATACATCCTAAACCAAAACCCAATAAATAATATTTTAATCTGTTTTTAAAGGTCAATTCTTTTAGTTTAGGAGTTGATAAGTTTAGAGCTTGTGATTTGATTTTACATTGCCATCAACAACAAATTGATATCTTTATAAGGTAAATTAAATGTTTCTGCTAAATATTTATTGGTAAGAATTCCTTTGTAAATGTAAACTCCATTTTGAATTCCTTGGTAAGATTTAATCATCGTTTCTAATCCTCCGTATTCGCCAGTATCAAGAATGGTGGGCATTATTACATTACTTAATGCAAAAGAAGCAGTTCTAGAAACTCTAGAAGCTATATTTGGCACACAATAATGGATTACTCCATATTTTGAAAAAATAGGGGCATCGTGATTGGTAACCTCAGAAGTTTCAATACAACCTCCTTTATCGATACTTACATCAACAATTACAGAAAAATCTTTCATATTACTTACCATTTCTTCGGTAACAACAATCGGTGTTCGTCCAATAGGAGAACTTAATGCTCCAATAACAGCATCGGCAGTTAATAATGCTTTTGTTAACACTTTTGGTTGAATTACTGATGTGGCTACTCTTTGACCAAGAACAGTTTGAATTCTTCTTAATTTATGGATATTATTATCAAAAACTTTAACTATTGCTCCTAATCCTAAAGCAGATTTTGCTGCAAATTCTCCAACAGTTCCAGCACCAATAATTACTACTTCGGTTGGAGAAACGCCAGAAATACCGCCAAATAGTTGACCTTGTCCTTTATGAATGTTGCTTAAATATTCTGCAGCAATTAATATGGATGCATTTCCAGCAATCTCACTCATTGCACTAACTATTGGCAAAATTCCATTGGAATCTTTAATGTAATCGAAGGCAATGGCAGTAACTTTTTTAGTTATTAATTTTTTTATAAAATCTTTTGGTTGCATAGGTAATTGTAAAGCAGAAATTAACAATTGACCATGTTGCATTAAGTCAATTTCTGCAAGAGTAGGAGGGGCTACTTTCAAAATCATATTGGCTTGATAAATTTGTTCGGTAGAATAAACAATTTGAGCTCCTGCTTCCGAAAAGTCTTTATCACTAAAACTAGATCCTTCGCCAGCACCAGTTTCAATAAGTACTTCATGTCCATTGTTTACTAAAACAGTAACTGCATCAGGTACTAATGGAATTCTTTTTTCTTGTAAAGAAGTTTCTTTGGGTATTCCAATTTGTAATTTACTTTTTTTTCGAGCAACTTCAAGCATTTCTTCTTGAGGCATAAATCCTTGTGCTAAGGATTTCAATAAATCATCAGATGTTGGCATTTGTATAATGGTTTCTTACAAAGTTAAAAAATACTGCTTATCTCACAATATAAATTAGCCTATTATTATCATTATCTAATTCAATTTTAATTTTTATTGCATTTTCAGGGATTAAGTGAGGTATTTTCTCTGGCCATTCAATAAAACAATAATTTCCACTGTAAAAATAATCTTCATATCCTAAATCTAAGGCTTCACTTTCCTTTTCAATTCTGTAAAAATCAAAATGATAGATGGAATCTCCATTTTGGGTTAAATATTCGTTAACAATAGAAAAAGTGGGGCTATTGGTAGGTCCTATTACTCCCAAATAGTTACACAATAATTTTATTAACGTAGTTTTTCCTGCACCCATCTCACCCTCAAGCAAAACAACTTTATATATGCCAATTTCTTTGATTAATAGTTTTGAAATAGTTGCTAATTCCTTTTCGGAAGCCACTTTATAAATCATTTTTTTGCACTTAGTTTAATAATGGGTATTAACATTTCTTCTAACGATATTCCTCCATGTTGAAAAGTATCCATGTAATAATTAACGTAGTAATTGTAATTGTTTGGGTAAGCAAAAAATTTATCTTCTTTAGCAAAAACATAAGATTGACTCACATTAACTTTAGGTAAATGAGCTTCATCAGGATTTTTTATTGCCAAAACATCCTTTTTTTGGTAGTCTAAACTTTTACCTTGTTTGTACCTCAAATTGGAATTCACATCTTTATCACCTACAATTTTAGAAGGTTCTTTTACTCTAATAGAACCATGATCGGTTGTAATAAAAACTTTTCCCCCTCTTGCGGCAATTTCTTTTAAAATATTTAATAAAGTAGAATGTTCAACCCAAGATTTCACGATAGAGCGATAGGCAGCCTCATCGCTGGCTAATTCTTTAATAATTTGAGTATCTGTTCGGGCGTGTGAAAGCATATCAACAAAATTGTAAACGATAACATTTAATTGGTTGTTAAACATATCGGGTACTTCTCTTAAAACCTTGTTACCATAACTCACATTTAAAACTTTATTGTAGGAGAACTTAATGTTTAATCCGTTTCTTTTTAATTGTTCGGTTAAAAAGAATTGTTCACTCATGTTTCTTCCGCCTTCTTCTTCATCATTTACCCATTTATCAGGATATTTTCGTTCAATTTCTGAAGGCATCATACCTGCAAACATTGCGTTTCTGGAATATTGCGTGGTGGTAGGTAAAATGCTATAAAAAATAGCTTCTTCATCTACCCAAAAATCTTGAGTAAAAATAGATTCAATCGATTTCCATTGATCAAATCTTAAATTATCGATAACAATAAAAAATACTGAAGCACCTTCTTTTGTGATTTCTGGAAGTACATGTTTTTTAAATAAATTATGTGACATGGTGGGGGAGTCCTCAGGATGTGCTAACCAATGAAGATAATTTCTTTCGATAAATTTCCCGAATTGAGCATTAGCTTCTGTTTTTTGCATTTGAAAAACTTCGTCCATCCCACTTTCTTTCGATTTTTCTAATTCCAATTCCCAGTAAACCAATTTTTTATATAAATCAACCCATTCCTCATTACCTAAGTCATCGCCAATTACCATCCCAATTTCTCTAAACTCTTGTTGGTATTTTGAAGTAGATTTTTCACTTACTAACCTCGTGGTATCTAGATTCTTTTTAATAGATAATAATATTTGCTTGGGATTGACTGGTTTAATCAAATAATCAGATATTTTTGAGCCAATAGCATCTTCCATAATGCACTCTTCTTCGCTCTTTGTTATCATTATCACTGGCAAACTAGGAAATTTAGCTTTTATTTTTTCTAATGTTTCCAAACCAGATAAACCGGGCATATTTTCGTCTAAAAATATAATATCAACACGTTCCTCTTCTAAAATATCTAAAGCTGCATCACCACTTTGAGTCGATAAAACTTGATAACCTTTTTCTTCCAAAAATAAAATATGAGGTTTTAGTAAATCAATTTCGTCATCTGCCCAAAGTATTTTTATTTTATCCATATTATTGTTGAAATTATTAATTTTTTTTAGCATTCCAAAAATAGTACTTTTGAATCTTAAATGAGGACTTTGTCTATTTTATGATTAAGCTAAATAAAAAGAAAATATTTAACGACCCTATTTATGGTTTTATTACGATTAACCATGAAATAATCTTTGATTTAATAGAACACCCTTATTTTCAGCGATTAAGAAGAATAAAACAATTAGGATTAACACATCTTGTTTATCCAGGAGCATTACACACTCGTTTTCATCATGCTTTAGGTACTATGCATTTAATGGGGAAAGCCATTGAAGTTATCAAATCCAAAGGTCATGAAATTACTGATAAGGAAGCAGAAGCTGTTTCGATTGCTATATTGTTGCACGATATTGGACACGGTCCATTCTCACATGCTTTAGAACATAGCATTGTCAACGGAATTTCACATGAAGATATTTCTACTCTTTTTATGGATGAGTTGAATAAAGAATTTAATGGTAAATTAACTTTAGCACTTAAAATATTCAGAAATAAATATCAAAAAAAATTCTTATACCAATTGGTTTCTAGTCAGTTAGATATGGATAGGATTGATTACTTAAAAAGGGATAGTTTTTATTCGGGCGTTTCTGAAGGAGCAGTCAATACCGATCGAATTATTACCATGTTAACTGTTGAAAACGACGAATTAGCGATTGAAATTAAAGGTATTTATTCGATTGAAAATTTTATTAACGCACGTAGATTAATGTATTGGCAAGTGTATTTGCACAAAACAGTTTTGTCGGCAGAATATTTATGTGTAAACATTTTAAAAAGAGCCAAAGAGATTGCATTAACTAATGGAGAATTATTTTGTACACCTGCACTCAGTGAATTTTTGTACAACCAACACGATTTAACATCATTCAAAAAAAAACCTACGCTTTTAAAAACTTTTGCTGAGTTAGACGATTATGATATTATGGCATCGGTTAAAGTATGGAAAACACATTCGGATAAAATACTTTCTACTCTGTGTAAAATGTTAATTGATAGAAATTTATATAAAATAATATTGCAAAAGAAAAAATTTGATAAAGCAGAAATAGATAAAATTGCTGCAAAAATTAGTAAGAAATATCAATTAACAGCTAAAGAAATTCCGTACTTTGTTTTTCAGGATAATATTATTAATAATGCTTACAATCCACCAAATGCGGATAGAATTAATATTCTATTAAAAAACGGAAAAATGCTAGACCTAAAAGAAGCAGCAGATACTTTTAATATAAGTGCATTAACTACGCCTGTGAAAAAATGGTTTTTGTGTTTTCCAAAGTATTAATCCTATATAAATTTATTGAAGCATAAGGAAAAATAAATAAAGAATGCTAATTTCGCATTTCGCAAATAACAAATAACAGAATACCATGGAAAGTATTGAAGGAAATAAATTAATCGTTAAAATGCAACTAGATCTTGCAAAAAAAGGAATCAATAAAGATGTTATTGTAAAAGGATTACAAGAGTTAAGACCCTATGCTTTAGAAGAGAAAGATCCTACTTTAACTAAGGTTATTCGTTTAGCCTATGAGCACATCGAAAATAATGGTACTTTCAATATTCCTATTCCAGCTGATGAAGAAATAGATGATGATTTAGGTGATGATGATCACGAAGAGGTGCCTCTGTTAATTGTTAATACCATCGAAACTGATAAAGATAGGGTAGAAAGCCTTAATTATTTGTTGTCGTTAATGCTGGATAGAAC
>PFUQ01000072.1 GCA_002790175.1 Flavobacteriales bacterium CG_4_9_14_3_um_filter_32_8 | reverse complement strand
ATAATTCATTCTTCGATCAATTTCCGATTCTACTTCAGCTTCGGTTACTGTAACGCTATCGATTTCCGCCTGGTGTAATAGCAATTTTTGAAATAACAATTGTTCCAACATCTCACACCTAGCTTTATCATCAATTAACACTCCTTGAGCTCTTATGGAAACGATTTGAGATTCTAAATCTGATTTTAAAATAACATTATCTCCAATTACAGCTATCGTTTTATCTATTACTTTTCCTTCTTCCTGAGCAGTTAAACGAAAAGACGCAAGGAATATACTCGTTATTAGAAATAATATTTTATTTTTCATCTTTAGTGTTATTATAAATTTCGATATCATTATTTATTATCGCTTCCTGATACAAATCGCTACTCACTTTATTTATCAAACTTAACTTTCTTTTATTAATTATAATATTTTTAATGTTGTTGGTTTCGAAACTTAACGGTGAAACATCATTTTTAAGTTTATACTCTTTTACGAAAACAAAATAATAAGAAAGTGAATCCTCTACTTCAATGTTTTTTATATTTTTTAAATAACTAGTTGTTTGGTCTAATGTTAAAGGCACCTCTTTTTTTAATTCATCATAATAAATCCATTCCTCATCATTTAAATGAAATTTTTCGGCATACTGATGAGCCAATTCTGTTAACTTTTCAATATCTTTTGGCTTTAATGAAGCATAAACTTTTCTTATCTTTTGTACTTGAGGTGCTTTCTTAAAAACCTTTAGGTACCTTACTTTTACAATATCATCTTTTAATACAAAATTTTGTTGATTTTGTTCATAAAATTCTTGTATTTCTGATTCAACAATATTGGTATCTAATAGTTTTTTAATTAACTCTTTTTCATAGGTATAAATCAGCAAGGATTTTCGATAATCCTCTAGCTGCTTTTGAAAATCTTTTTGATTATCGCTTAAATTTATTTCTGCTTTTTGAAGAATTAAATTTTCTTTAATCCAACTGTTTATATAATTCGTAATAAAAAGAAGGCTATCTTCCTTATTAAGATGCTTAGGAATAATATCCTCAATATCTGAATAAATTAAATATTTATTTTCAGCTCTAGCAATAGCAGTATTATCCTTCTTTTCATCAAATAAGTTGCATGAAACTAAAACAGCTAACAAAAGGATAATTATTCTCATAAATTACTGGCAATACAATCTCACTTACAATCCAATTATAGGAATGTGCCGCTAATAAGCTATTGTATGATTACTTAACTAATTTTAAAACTTCTTTATCCACATCAACTTTATATTTAGATTTTAATTCTTTCACCCATTCTTGCTCTAAATAGTTTTGATAATCAGAAGTAATTAACCCTTTTATTTCACTTATTTTTTTTGGTTCTGGCTCTATAACTTGTTTGATTTCAACGATAACAACATTATTATCACCTTTTACAACTGTTGTTATTCCCTTTTGCCAAGTTGCTTTATCAACCAGCTCATTGTCGTTCTTAGCATATTTATTTTCTTCAATTTTTAATGCCAACTGACTGTCGACATTAACCATTTTTAGTGTTTGCTCGTTGGTGTATCCTTTTTTAGCTTTCTTACTAATTATTTTTTGAACATTTTTAGCTACAGTTTCATCGCTACAGATATATAACGTAGCATCTACTCTTTGATTCCACATGTAATTGCTTTTATTTTCTTCATAAAATTTTTGTAAGCCAATGCTATCTTTTACTGCTTTAGACCATACTTTTTCGTCAGTCAAGTCAAACAATAAAATTCCATCTCTGTATTCTAACATTAACAACCTAAAGTCTTCGTTTGTTTTTTCTAATCTTGAATCTTTAAAATCTAAAGCTGTTTTTTCTAAAATTTTATCGTATAATTGGTTTATTTCGGCAATGATGTTTACCTCTGTTTTACCTTTAGTTTTTTGTGTTTCTAAATAATTAGCAAAATCCGTTTGGGTATATTCCACTTTATCTCCATTTGGAGCATAAAAACCGAACATAAACTTATTAAATTTTTTAGCTTTTTCAGCTTTCCAATCCCCTTTAAGATATTCTTCTTTGGTGATGAGTTGATAAAAATCATTTCTTTTTTTGATATCTTCTTTAAACCCATTTTCATCTTTTATTCTTTTCAATAAAACATCTTTACTCTTATTAGATCTAGAATCTCTAGCAACTTTAGCTTTTATCTCATTGTACAATTCTTCGTAAGATGCCAATTCTTTTAAGCTTAATCGTTTAATAATATGCCATCCAAATTCTGTTTTTATAGGTTCCGAAATATCTCCATCTTTTTTTAATTCAAAGGCAGCATTTTCAAATGATTCAACCATCTTACCTGTATTAAATTCTGGTAATTCTCCTCCTTTTCTTGCAGAGCCTTGATCGTCTGAAAATTGTTTTGCCATTTCAGCAAAATCCTGTCCTTCTTTTGTTAATTTAGAATAAATTTCATCGATTTTAATTTTTTTGGCAGCCGCATCTTCTGGAGATGCATTATTATCTGCCTTAATCATAATGTGAGCAACTTTTAAAGTTCCTCTTGCTGGTCTTGTATTAAAAACTTTTACTATATGATACCCAAATCTAGTTCTAACAGGCATAGAAACTTCACCTACCTTAGTAGTATAAGCTGCTGTTTCGAATGGATATACCATGTGCATTGCAGTAAAATAACCTAAATCTCCTCCATTTTTCTTAGCCGAAGGATCACTAGAGACTTCTTGTGCTACTTTGGCAAAATCTTCACCATCAAGAATTCTTTTTCTTGCTTTTAATGCTTTGTTGTATGCTATTAACGTATCTGCTGGTAAAGCATCAGGGTTTACTTCTATTAAAATATGACTAGCTCTCACATCAATTTTCATTCTGTCATAGGCTTCTTTTATTAAACTTTCCGTAACTTCTTTATCTGTTAAGTAAGGTTCGGCTAATTGTTTTCGGTAGCCTTTCAATTCATTTATAAATTTTGGCAACGTATCATAACCTAATTCTTCAGCTTCTCTAACCTTTAATTTAAACTTTATATACAAGTCTAAATATTCATTAACCGATTCTTGGGTAGTTTTTTCATTGGTATTATTTTTATTAAAAATGGCATTAAATTCTGATAATTTCACCTCTTTATCGCCTATTTTTAATAAAACAGGATCTAATTGCTGAGCATGTAAGGTTATTACCGAAATAGTAATGAATAATACAAATACGATTTTTTTCATTGTGATTTAATTTTTAAATTATCTTGAATAGTTTGGTGCTTCACTTGTAATACTGATGTTATGCGGATGACTCTCATTCATTCCAGAATGGGTTATCCGAATAAACTTCGCTTTTTTTAATTCTTCTATATTTACAGCTCCGCAATAACCCATTCCAGCTCTCAATCCGCCCACCATTTGGTAAATTACTTCGCTTAAATGTCCTTTATAGGGAACTCTTCCTGATATTCCCTCGGGTACTAACTTGCTAATATCATCTTCTACATCCTGAAAGTATCTATCTTTAGAGCCTTTTTGCATGGCTTCGATGGAACCCATTCCTCTATATGCTTTAAACTTTCTACCTTCATAAATAATGGTGTCTCCTGGTGATTCATCAACTCCAGCAAACAAAGAACCAGCCATAATTGAATCTGCTCCAGCAGATAATGCTTTTACAATATCTCCGGTAAAACGAATGCCTCCATCTGCAATTAAAGGAACTCCTGTTCCTTTTAGTCCTTCGGCAACCATCATAATAGCAGATAATTGTGGAACTCCAACTCCTGCAATAATTCTTGTAGTGCATATTGAACCAGGACCAATTCCAACTTTTACGCCATCTGCTCCAGCTTCTACTAAAGCTTTTGCAGCCTCAGCAGTGGCAATATTTCCAACAATTACCTCTAAATCTGGGAAACGTTTTTTTACGTTTTTTAGTGTTTCTATCACTCCTTTCGAATGCCCGTGAGCTGTATCAATCACTATGGCGTCAACCCCAGCTTTATATAAAGCATCTACTCTTTCCATTACATCAGCGGTTACTCCTACTCCTGCTGCCACTCTTAGTCTGCCAAATTTATCTTTACAAGCATTTGGTTTTAAAATTACTTTGGTAATGTCTTTATAAGTGATTAATCCCTTTAATTCGTTTTTTGCGTTAACTACTGGTAATTTTTCTATTTTATACTGTTGTAAAATTTCTCGAGCGGTTTCTAAGCTCGTATTTTCGGGAGTAGTAATAATATTTTTTGATGTCATGATGTCCTTAATTGGAGATGACATATTTTTTTGAAATCTTAAATCTCTATTGGTTACAATACCCACCAATAAGTTTTTAGCATCTACAACGGGTATTCCTCCAATTTTAAATTCTGCCATTAATTTTAGAGCATCTCCCACATTTGCATTCACCGAAAGTGTCACGGGGTCTTGAATCATACCACTTTCTGAACGTTTTACAATTCTCACTTTTTCTGCTTGTTGTTCGATGGTCATGTTTTTATGCAACACACCAATTCCACCTTCCTGAGCAATAGCAATTGCTAATTTAGATTCGGTTACAGTATCCATTGCAGCGGAAACTATGGGCACATTTAATTTGATGTTTCTAGTAAATTGGGAGGAAACATCAACATTTCGAGGTAAAACTTCAGAATAAGCAGGAACCATTAAAACATCGTCGTAAGTTAAACCCTCGCCAATAAATTTATCTGAACTAATAATCATAAAAGTGTAAATAAAATTGAGGCGAAAGTACAAAAAATAGTTGATTTTAAAATGTTAAAAATTGCTAATAAAAGCAACAACATTTTAAAGAAAAACAGAATCACTAAACAATAGTCCAAATTACCCTTTGTTCAATAACGAAAAATTTTAGTCAAAACAATAATACTTCAACCAGAACCCACTTATGATTTATTCATACATCAAATCCTCAAAATCAATGACATCGTCACCAAAGGCTTCAACACTATCATGAGCAACTAAGTAGGTACTTTGTTTTCCAGCAATTTTCGAGAAATACAATTCATATTCAAAATTATCTTCATCGGCAACCATATAAATCATGGCATGATCTTTATTTTTGGTTGAAGTTAAATCTACTTGGCACAATGGGCAATAAAATTCGACTTTCTCTCCTTTCTCCAATTGAAATTTAGGATGATGTTTGTATTTATATTCTCCAACCTTAGGGCTTAACAATATTAATCCTTTATGTTTTCTGTGTGTTTTTGTTGCAAATACTAACGATTCACTCACATTTAAATGTCCTTTGCATTTTGGACATAAATAATCATTTTCTATCATACTCATCGCCTTTAATTTAATGGGTTTATATCTGTTCTAAAGATAGAAATAATATCCGATAAAATCTATGATGTAATTATTTATTTTTTTACCACTAATGCTGGAGGTGAATTTGTAACAATTAAGAAGCTATTTATTTCTTACGAAATTACCAACAACTGCTTGTGCCAACTTTCTTTTAAAGGGACTTCCCAATGGTTCTCAAAATCGTATTTGGTAGTCACCATGTTATTAAAAACAATGGTGTTTTCATCAATTTCGTTATTGGCTAATAAAGTACTAAAGTCATTCATTTGAACGATTTTTACTTGATCTCCTTTTTTATAAGACTGTGTCATTCTGTTTAAAAAGTCAACTTCTAATTCAGCACCTAATTGTTTCATTAACCGAATAGAATTATCTTGAGCAGTACCGCACATTTTATCTCCTTGTTCATCCACAAAAATAACAACAAAAAGGTGATGCACGATTTCAAAAGTTGCTTTTACTAATTTTCCATGCGATTCCCATGATGAAACAAAATCATCTAATTGTACTTTTAGATAATCCTCTTCATCTTTATCCAACTGTTGATTGCTTTGATACACCCAAACTTTAGCATTATCGGGGTATGTTGTATAATTTTCTTCCATATATTTTTTGTTTTTTCAGCTCTTCATCTCCCCTTTGGGAAGAAAAAAGAGGGGATTATAATTTATTGGCTTGAACTATCAATTCAGCGACATCTAAAACTTTAACTTCAGTTTCTTTATCTTTTAATTTTATGCCATCACTCATCATCGTCATGCAAAATGGACAGCCAGTTGCAATAATATCTGGTTTTAGTGCGATTGCTTCCTCTGTTCGTTCTATGTTAATTTCTTTATCGCCTTTTTCGGCTTCTTTAAACATTTGAGCTCCTCCTGCTCCACAACATAAACCGTTAGATTTACACCTTTTCATTTCTACTAATTCGGCATCTAATTTTTCTAATAATAAACGTGGAGCTTCATATACATTGTTGGCTCTTCCTAAATAACAAGGATCGTGAAAAGTAATTTTTTTTCCGTTAAAACTTCCTCCTTCTATCGTTAGTTTGCCATCGTTAATTAATTCTTGTAAAAATTCGGTGTGGTGTTTTACTTCATAGTTACCACCTAATTCTGGATATTCATTTTTAATGGTGTTAAAACAATGTGGACAAGTGGTTACTATTTTTTTTATTTCATAACCGTTTAAAACCTGTATGTTAGTCATAGCCTGCATTTGAAACAAAAACTCATTTCCAGCACGTTTTGCAGGGTCTCCTGTGCAGCTTTCTTCTGTTCCTAATACAGCGAAGTTTATACCTACTTTATTTAATATTTTTACAAAAGCTCGAGTAATTTTTTTTGCTCGATCATCAAAACTTCCAGCACATCCTACCCAAAATAATACATCGGGTTGTTTCTCCGAAGCCATCATTTCTGCCATTGTTGGTACTTTTAATTCGCTCATAAGTATAAGTTTGAGGTTTAATCTTCCCCTTTCACATTTTATCTTCCATCTTTCGCAAAAGTAATGAAGTTTTAATTTTTTATCATTAGTTGCGTAATAAATTGTAGCTGATTGTTTATTTTAAATTTTTTAGTTATAAAATTAGAGATCCGCTTTATAGCTGTAAACTCAAACAACAATTCAGAACTAACATGTTGATTTAGTGTTAATTTCGATTCCGATAGCTATCGGTACGAATAGAAAAATTGTAATTTACTCGTGTACGTTGCAGTGTTCTTTTTGTGTAGCAAAAATAGAACAATTTAATGGCACAGCGTTAAAACAAATTCTATTTTAATTTTTGCTATGCCATTACAAATGGCTTCAGTATTTATATATCTTGTAAGATTTTTTTACATACCTTGCCATTACGCTTCGCTAAATGTCAAGGTGCGGGGGTTTTGAGGATAAAACTAATGACCTTTTAGACCGCTTAAAAATAAACAAA
>PFUQ01000055.1 GCA_002790175.1 Flavobacteriales bacterium CG_4_9_14_3_um_filter_32_8 | reverse complement strand
GGTTACACAAGTAGTAGCAGATAAAAATGGCAAAAGCATAATTATAGCTACCAACTTTGGAGTGGGAGTAATTACAGTCTTCAAACCCAACTTTTCCAAAGTTTCAAACTTTGGAAAAGTTATTTCGGCTCAAAATTCACTTTCAAACCAAGAGTTGAAAAATTACGATTTAGTTTTAGAAACCTATAACTCCTCAACTGGCTACCCCATTAAAGATGTAAATTCAGGTCAAAACTGTATGATGCAGGATAGCAAAGGCATCTACTGGGCAGGCACCGGTAGTGATAAAACCGCTTTAGTTAGAATAGATTTTAATGCCATAAACAGAAACCATGAGCCACCAAAAGTAGAAATACAAAGCGTAAAAGTGTTGGGCGAAAATGTGTGTTGGTATAATTTGAAGTCGGAAGACCGAAGACAGAAGTCGGAAGACCGAAGACAGAAGTCGGAAGAAAATCAGAAAAATCCTGCGGACTCTACGGTTAATTATGTAGATTCCCTTTCCTTATTACTTGCTCAATTTAACGCTTTTGGTAAATCCGTACCACAAGAACTATTAGACAGTCAACGCACTAAATTTGCAGGAATACAATTTGATGGCATAACCGCTTTTTATCCCTTACCCAAAAAGTTGGTGTTGCCCTATAAATTTAACCACATTAGCTTCAATTATAATGCCATAGAGCTTGCTCGACCCTACTTAGTAAAATACCAGTATATGCTTGAAGGTATGGATGAAGATTGGAGTGCCATTACCACCAAAACCGATGTAAATTATACCAACCTATCGGAAGGAACTTACACCTTTAAACTAAAAGCACTTTATACTGGGGCAAGTGCCAAAACAGGTGGCGACTGGAGCGAACCCATTACCTATACCTTTAAAGTGTTACCACCTTGGTACCGTACTTGGTGGATGTACACCGTTTATGGGTTGTTGCTGGTTGCTATTATTGTATTTATCGTTTGGTGGAATGGCAGACGATTAAGAGCCAAAGCCAAAGAACTTACCGAAGAAGTACGCAAAGCAACCAAAGAAATTACGAAGCAGAAGGACAAAGT
This sequence comes from Flavobacteriales bacterium CG_4_9_14_3_um_filter_32_8, assembly GCA_002790175.1. Taxonomy (GTDB): domain Bacteria; phylum Bacteroidota; class Bacteroidia; order Flavobacteriales_E; family Vicingaceae. The sequence goes on along the minus strand of PFUQ01000055.1, from coordinate 6,149 downwards.
TGAAGAAAAACACAAAGAAATTACCGATAGCATTAACTATGCCGAGCGAATACAACGTAGTTTTTTGGCAACTACCGAAATGTTAGATAAGTACTTAGGTGTCACTTCGAGTGCCGACGAAGGAGGCGTATCGAGAAGCGAACGTAATTATTTTGTGTTTTTTAGACCTAAGGCTGTTGTAAGTGGAGATTTTTATTGGGCAGGAGAATTGAACAACGGTAACTTTGCTTTTATCTGTGCCGATAGTACTGGTCATGGTGTGCCAGGAGCAATTATGAGTATTTTAAATATTTCGAGTTTAGAAAAATCTATCGAAAAAGAAACAGCACCCGACCAGATTTTAAACAAAACTCGAAAAATTATTATCGAACGTTTAAAAAAAGATGGAAGTGTAGAAGGAGGAAAAGACGGAATGGATTGTAGTTTGTTGGTAATAAACAAAGACCATACTCAACTGTCGTTTGCAGCAGCCAATAATCCTGTATTTATAATTCGAAACAACGAATTATTGGAGTTTAAACCCGATAAAATGCCAGTTGGTAAACACGATAAAGACCAAGAACATTTTACTTTACAAACTGTTCAACTTCAAAAAGGCGATATTATTTACACCCTTACTGATGGTTTTACCGACCAGTTTGGAGGCGATAAAGGTAAAAAATACATGATTAAGAATTTTAAAGAATTGTTACTCAAAATTGCTCATTTGCCAATGCTAGAACAAGAACAAAAACTAGCTGAAGAATTTGATAAGTGGAAAGGAAGTAATGAGCAGGTAGATGATGTTTGCATCATGGGAGTTAGAATATGAGTTTCTTCAAATATTTAATAATTATTGTAGTTCTTCTGAACTTTTCCGTGAACACAAAATGTTTTGCTCAAAACTTTTCTGTGGAGGAGCAGCATCAAATTGATACGCTTAACAGAATAATTTATGACATTGCCAGTTATGATACTTCAAAGGCAAATGCATATTTAACATTAGCAGAAATTTTGTATGTTTCTAATTTAGACACTATCATTCCTTTGTGTGAGAAAGCTAAAAATATTGCAGAAAAAGCGTTAAATAAATTACCAAAATCTGACAAAAATACTAGAAAAGCTTTTTTAAAATCTCTTACTGGAGCATTAAATAACATTGGATATGCCTACTTAGCAAAAGGAAATACTGATAAAGCAATTGAATATTATCATAAAGCAAAACCTATTTCAGAAGAGATAGATGATAAAGAAGCTCTTTTTACTTATTACATCAGCATAGGATATATTTATATGGAAAAAGGGGAGATAAAAAAAGCATTAAAATATTATCATCAAAGCTTGAAAATTGCTGAAGCAATGGGAAACAAACAAAATATTGCCACTAGCTTAAATAACATCGGTTATATTTATGAACACCAAGATGATTTTGATAAAGGGTTAGAATTTTATTATTTAAGCTTAGAAAAATATAAGGAGATTGACTACCAACAAGGTATCGCTGATTTATATAATAACATTAGTGTCGTTTATAATAATCAAGCTCAAGAAATTAATAAAAAGGGTGAAAACTATGATTTAGTTGATATCAAAAGAGAGAAAGCTCTTTCATACCAACAAAAGAGCTTAAAAATTCGCAGAGAAATTGGAGATAAAGAAGGTATTTCAGCTAGTCTAAACATTATTGGTGGTATATATGCTAGCCAAGCAGAAGAACTTATAAAATATGGTGGAAATACCAACACTATTAATACCAAAAGACAAACTGCATTAGAAAATTTGTATGAAAGTTTAAAAATTCGGAAAGAAATTGGAGACAAAGATGGGATGACTTATTCTTTAAACAGCATTGCAAAAATTTTGATAGCTCAAGAACAGTATCAACAGGCTTTTGATTACGTAAATCGTAGTTTTCAAATTTCAAAGGAATTGGGTTATCCAAAAAACATTAGAAATGCTGCACATTTATTAAGTGAAATTTACAAAAAGCAAAATAAAGGAACACAAGCTTTAGAAATGTTTGAATTATACATTAATATGCGCGATAGTATTAACAATGAGGAAACTCAAAAATCAACGATAAAACAACAAGCAAAATACGAATATGAAAAACAAAAAGTAATAGATGATTTAGAATATCAAAAAATAATTGCAGTTAAACAAGCAGAAAAGAAAAAACAGCAAATAGTAACAATTTCTACCGCAGCAATTTTGATATTGGTTGTCGTGTTTTTACTTTTTGTCTTTAATCGCTTAAAAATTACTAGAAAACAAAAATTGGTGATAGAAGAAAAAAATATAGAAATTACAGATTCCATCAACTATGCTAAAAGAATACAGGAAGCTATTTTACCATCCAGACAATCAGTTAAAGAATTACTCCCAAATAGTTTTATTTATTATCAACCAAAAGACATCGTTGCAGGAGATTTTTATTGGGTGGAGTCGATTTCCTCCCTTGAGGGAGGATTAAAGGTGGGTGATAATCACCCCTCTAGCTCCCCTCAAGGGGAGAATATTATTTTATTCGCTGCAGCCGATTGCACTGGGCATGGTGTTCCTGGTGCTTTGGTGAGTGTTGTTTGTAACAATGCATTAAATAGAGCTACTAGAGATTTTAACTTAACTAACCCAGGTCAACTATTAGATAAAACAAGCGAGATTGTAGAAAATCAACTCAACCAATCAACAGTTTCCAGTCTCGGAGAAATGGATAATATTCGTGATGGGATGGATATTGCTTTATGTATGTTAAATACAAAAACTAACGAACTACAATATGCAGGAGCAAAAAATCCGTTGTGGATAATTAGAAATGCAGAAGATGATATTGAAGAAATTAAAGCCAACAAACAGTCGATAGGTAAGGTAGAGAATAGAGAAAATTATACCACCCATTCAATTCAATTAAATAAAGGAGATACCATTTATATTTTTTCTGATGGCTTTGCCGATCAATTTGGCGGTGATAAAGGCAAGAAATTAATGTATCAACCCTTCAAAAAATTATTAATTGAAATTAATAATGAAACCATGGATAAGCAATTAGAATTGATTCGTAATTATTTTGAAAAATGGAAAGGAAATTTGGAGCAAGTTGACGATGTTTGTATTATAGGCGTTAGAGTATAAAGGCAAGAAATGTAAGCCTTTCTCCGTCAGCTGACGGAAACGTAAGGGGTGATTGGGAAAAGAATACAGAATGTTTGTGCGGTAGGCTTAAAGAAATGAATTAGTATGAAAGTAAAAATTTTATCAATTATTGTTATAACAATCTTAAGTCTTCCAACTTTTTATGCTCAAACACTTAAAGTAGATTCTTTAAATAGCAATGTTAATTGGCAATGTACGATGGATATTGGAGGACACAACGGAACAATTGCAATTAAAGAGGGTTTTATAGAACTAAAAAAAGGAAAATTAATTGGAGGGAAAATTATTATTGATATGAAAAGAATTTCTATTGTTGATACTGATGGTGCAGAGAACGAAAAACACATTATTAAAGAAATAAGCAGTAATCAATTTTTTAATGTAGGCACATATCCTACCGCAAAATTTGAAATTACAGAAAATGTTGAAGAAATGTTGACTGGAAATTTAACTTTAAATGGAATAACCAAACCAGTTAAATTTAAAATCATTTCGGAAAAAGTTGAAAAAAAATTAATACTCAATTCTATCATGTTTACTATTGATGTACTCAAATGGGGATTGAATTTTAACAATTGGTTTAAAGGAAATAATATAGGTAATGCACTTAGCATTCAAGTTCATATAGAAACAAATTAAAATGAAGTTAAAAGTATTTTCACCATACGATTTAAGCTTGATAAAAGAAGTTCCTTTAATGGGAAAAGAACAGGCTGAAAAAGCACTTAAAACTGCTTATGCATTATTTCAAAATCAAGCATTGTGGATTCCTGCTCATGAGCGTATCGCTATTTTGGAACGAACTGCTGAACTAATGAATGAAAGAATGGAAGAGTTAGCCATCACAGCAGCTCAAGAAGGTGGTAAACCTTATTTAGATTCTAAAGTAGAAGTGCTAAGAGCCATAAATGGAGTAAAATTAGCAGCCGAACATATTGGTCAACTTAAGGGCGAACAAATTCCGATGGGCTTAACAAAAGCTTCTGAAAATAGGATTGCTTTCACTACTAAAGAACCTATTGGGGTCGTGTTATCCATCAGTGCATTTAACCACCCATTAAATTTAATTGTACATCAAGTTGTAACAGCAGTTGCAGCAGGCTGTCCGGTAATTGTAAAACCAGCCAACTCAACTCCATTGTCATGTATTTCATTGGTAAATATTTTAATTGAAGCTGGTTTACCAGAAGGCTGGTGTCAGGTAATGATTTGCGACCACAAAGTTGCGGAAGGATTGGTGAAGGATAAAAGAATAAATTATTTATCTTTTATTGGTTCATCAAAAGTAGGCTGGTATTTAAAATCAATATTAGCTTCTGGAACTCGATGTGCACTGGAACACGGAGGCGTTGCTCCTGTAATTGTTGAAAAGGATGCTGATTTTAAAGAAATGCTTCCTCTAGTATTAAAAGGTGCTTTTTATCACGCTGGACAAGTTTGTGTTTCTGTACAAAAAGTATTTGCACATCATAGTATTTGTGAGGAATTAGCCAACCAATTGGCTAAGTTGGCAAGTAAATTAGTAGTTGGAAATCAACTAGATGCCAAAACAGAAGTAGGTCCGTTAATTTCACCACAAGAAGTAGATAGAGTGGAAGAATGGGTAAATGAAGCGGTGAAAGCTGGAGCAAAATTATTAGTTGGTGGAAAACGAATTTCTGATACCTGTTACCAACCAACAGTATTATTAAATCCTCCACAACATGTTAAAGTTTCAACTTTAGAAATTTTTGGACCAGTTATTTGTATCTATTCATTTAAAAATAGAGATAAAGCAATAGCTATTGCTAACAGTTTAGATGTTCATTTTCAGGCAGCAGTTTTTACAAAAAATATTGATGTTGCACTAGATACAGTTAAAAAATTAAATGCTTCAGCTATAATGGTTAACGACCATACTGCTTTTCGAGTAGATTGGATGCCTTTTGGAGGTAGAGATGCATCAGGAATAGGAGTTGGAGGAATACCTTTTACAATGGATGAAATGACGAGGGACAAATTGATGGTAATTAAAAGTTCAGTTTTATGATAAAAAGCGAACACCATTCTAAATTGGAAAATAGCTATTTGTCTGCTCCAATTAATAAATTTTATCTTTCAGAAATTAAGATTTCAGAAGGAAAAGCAGTAGTAACAATTGAGGTAAAAGAGGATTTTTTTCATGCTGCAAATGCAGTACATGGTTCCGTTTATTTTAAAATGTTGGATGATGCAGCCTTTTTTGCAGCAAATTCTATAGTCGAAGATGTTTTTGTGTTAACGGTTTCTTTTCAAACAGAATTATTACAACCAACAAACAAAGGCAAACTCATCGCTAAAGGAGAACTTTTAAAAAATATGGGAAATAAATTGGAAGCAAGAGCTAAGTTATTTAACGAAGAAGGAAAATTAATTGCGACTGGAAGTGGAGTGTTTGTGAAAAGTAAAATATTGTTAGCTGAAATTAATTCATACAAAATTTAGTAATTTTGATTTATGACGAAGTATTTTCTACTCATAATAACACTAGTTATTTCAACTTTAGGTTTTTCTCAAGACGAAGATTCGTATGTTTTTGGTGAAAAAACCAATACTACGACCAAAGACAAAAAAAGTAGTGGTTTTGATTGGGAAAGAGTAACCATCGGTGGTGGCTTAGGAATGACTTTTGGTGACATTACTTACATTGAGGTTTCTCCTTCTATTGGTTATTATTTTACAGATAATATTTTAGCTGGAATTGGTGGAAACTATACCTATTACTCTGATAAACCATCCAATTTTAACACGAGCATTTATGGAGGTAGAATTTTTGGAGAATACATTTTTAGCAACATCCCTATTTTATTTCATACAGAGTTGGAGATAATCAACATTGAATATGATGTAAATACTAGAATAAATATTGTTAATCCTTATATAGGAGGTGGATTAAAACAGAGTTTTGGAGGTCATTCTTATTTCTTTATTCTTGTTTTGTGGAACCTTAATGAAACCAAAGAATCCTATATTTTGCAATCCAATCCAGTTATTCGGGG
>PFUQ01000099.1:7138-7278 GCA_002790175.1 Flavobacteriales bacterium CG_4_9_14_3_um_filter_32_8 | reverse complement strand
GCCATCAACATCTCGTTTACCGATAATGTGAAATACCTCAGCAGCAATTGTTGATCCATAAGGTGTTTCAATTTTTATATCAACTTTCTTATTGTTCCAAATATTTAGAGGCGGAACAACAGTCGCCAATAAGCGAGAAT
>PFUQ01000099.1:0-7107 GCA_002790175.1 Flavobacteriales bacterium CG_4_9_14_3_um_filter_32_8 | reverse complement strand
ATCAAAATAAATGTATATCCTAACCCTTCAATCAATGAATTAACAATTGATTACTTTGGTAAAAAATTAGATAATTTAAAAATAGAGATATATAACACTACTGGCAAATTAGAGCTAATAAAAGAACTAAGATCAGGTAAGACAACAGTAAACACGTATGACTTATCTACTGGTATTTATTTTATTGCGTTAAAAGATAATCAAAAAACAATAGCTACTCAAAAATGGGTAAAACAATAAATTTAAAAACTAAAACTCCTCCTTAATTTTAAACTTTGGAGGAGTTTTTTTATCAATAAATTTTAGGATATTTTATTTCATCCCCCTCATTCATCATTGCATAAGCAGTATCGAAAATTTCTTCGGCATTGGGTGATGAAAAATAATCACCGTCCGTTCCATAAGCAGGTCGATGTGCTTTTGATGTTAAGGTAATTGGCTCTGCATCTAACTGATAATAACCTTTTTGTTTTACTAAAATTTCATTTAAAATAAATGCTGAAGCACCTCCTGGAACATCTTCATCAACGATTAATAAACGGTTTGTTTTAGTTAAAGATGCTACAATTCGATGGTTGATATCAAAAGGTAATAACGTTTTTACATCTATTAATTCGGCAGAAATTCCTACTTCCTGTAATTGAGCAACCACTTGTAAAACAATGTTACAAGTAGAACCATAAGAAACAATAGTGATGTCTGTTCCTTCCGTTAACACTTCTGGAATACCCAAAGGAATTGTAAACTCACCTAAATTGATTGGCATTTTTTCTTTCGTGCGATATCCGTTTAAAGGTTCAATAACAATGGCTGGATCATCACCTTGCATTAACGTATTGTAAAATCCAGCTGCATCGGTTAAGTTTCGTGGCACACAAACATGCATTCCTCGTACCGCATTGATAATAATACCCATGGGTGAACCCGAGTGCCAAATTCCTTCCAGTCGATGACCACGCGTACGAATAATTAAAGGAGCTTTTTGTCCACCTTTAGTTCTGTATTGCAAACTCGCTAAATCATCACTCATAATTTGAATACAATACAAGATGTAATCTAAATATTGTATTTCAGCAATGGGGCGAAGTCCTCTCAGTGCCATTCCTATTCCTTGACCAATAATAGTATTTTCTCTAATTCCAGTATCAAAAACTCGGTGTTCTCCATATTTATCTTGTAGCCCTTCCAACCCTTGATTAACTCCACCAATTTTTCCAGCATCTTCTCCAAAAATTAATAGTTCAGGATATTTTTCCAGCAATTTATCAAAATTATTTCTAACAACGACTCTACCATCTTCTAGTTGGTCTGTTAATATTGGAGATATTGCCTCCACAAGCATTGGAGAAGTTTTAAATTCTGAATATAAGGTAGAACTGTATCTTTCATAGTTTGCTTTTTCAGAAGTTATCAACCAATCTGTTAGTCGCTTTTTTTCTGTAATATTTTCTGTTCGTACTATTCGCATTACTTTTTTTGCAGTAGAAATAATATCTTTTCTATTGGGAATTGTGTTTCCTTTCAAAGCAACTAATAATGGAGAAATGAAAGCTGCATTTGTGCTTATTGCAGCAATTTTTTCAATGGATGTGATTACCTCATTTTGTTCTGATAGAATTGGCTGGAGGTAAGCGTCCCATGCTCTCTTTTTTATCGTATTCACTTCCTTTTTCCCCTCTGTCTCTAGTGCATCTAATTCTTCTTTTGTGGCTATATTGTTAGCTTCTATCCATTCTTTAAATTTTTTTACACAACAATATTCAGTTTCCCAAGCTAATCTTTCTTTCGATTTATAACGTTCGTGAGAACCAGAAGTAGAATGTCCTTGTGGTTGCGTTACCTCAACAACATGAACAATTACTGGACAATGTTCTTCACGAGCAATTTTAGTAGCCTTTTCATACGTCTCAACCAAAGCAGGATAATCCCATGCTTTTACTTTAAATATTTCGTATCCGTTATTTTTATCTTTATCACGTTGAAAACCTTTTAAAACTTCTGAAATATTTTCTTTGGTTGTTTGATATTTATTGGGAACAGAAATTCCGTAACCATCGTCCCATATAGACATTACCACTGGAACTTGTAAAACGCCAATAGCATTTATCGATTCCCAAAAAGGTCCTTCGCTGGTGCTTGCATCACCAATTGTTCCAAAAGCAACTTCATTTCCTTTATTAGAAAATTTAGTAAACGAAGCTAATTTTTTATCATTTCGATAAACTTTAGAAGCTAACCCCAAGCCAACTAAACGTGACATTTGTCCAGCAGTTGGAGAAATATCTGAAGAGGAATTTTTCATCTTCATTAAATCTTTCCATGTTCCATCCTCATTTAAACTTCTAGTACCAAAATGACCAGTCATGGAGCGTCCACCAGAAGAAGGATCTGCTTTTAAATCGGTATGAGCATACAATTGTGCAAAAAATTCTTGTATCGTTAATTGTCCAATAGCCATCATTAACGTTTGATCACGATAATATCCCGATCTAAAATCGCCATCGCGAAATTGTTTTGCCAAAGCTACTTGAGGCAATTCTTTACCATCCCCAAAAATCCCGAATTTAGCTTTTCCTGTTAACACTTCTTTTCGCCCTAAATAAGAAGTTTCACGACTCATAAATACCAAACGATAGTCTTCCAAAATAGTTTTTTTGAAATTATCTTTTGTAAATTTAGTTTCTGATGTTTTAATAGCACTATCGTTACTCATACCCTTCTTTAATTTTTAATTCTTTTTTTAAAAAACAGCCTATTGGCTTGTCTTGCGAAATTAAGAAATAAATTCATTTTTTTGATAGTGATTTTGATTGTTAACTTTTTTGTTAAAAATGAAAGAGAAATTATTTTCAATAACATACTTCATTTTGTATATATTTGTAGGCATAACAACTTAATAAATATTTACATCAATTATTATGGGAAAAGGCGATATAAAAACAAAAAAAGGAAAAATTTCAGCAGGATCTTATGGGAAAACTAGAAAAAGAAAAGCAACTTCTTCTACTTTAGCTAAAGCTCCTAAGGCTAAAAAAGCTGCTCCAATTATCGAAAAAACTGCTGTTAAAACAGAACCAGCAACAAAAAAACCAGTGGTTAAAAAACCTGCTGCTAAAAAACCAGTGGTTAAAAAACCAGCTGCTAAAAAACCTGCAGCAAAAAAATAAATTTAAAAAGCCTTAATTTTCTAATTAAGGCTTTTTAATTGTTCTACTATTTTTATGACTTGGGGTATTACTAATTGCTTACCATCATTAGTAATACAAAAGTTTGAGTATTTTAATTTTTCTTGGTCAGAAATTTGCATTTTTATTCTTTCTTTTACTTGAGTTGGTGAAATCCTATCTCTTTTTGCTACTCTTCTAATTCTTTCTTCAATGGGGGCAATTACTAAAATAATTTTATCTAAATTTTTATAGGCACCACTTTCTATTAATATGGCTGCTTCCTGAATTAATAAAGGTGAACTGCTATTTTCATCAACCCAACTTTTAAATGCATCTCTTACTTTAGGATGCACAATTTGATTCAACTTATCGAGTGCATTTTTATCATTAAAAACAAATTGAGCCAATTTTACTGCATCAATTTTTCCATCAATGTAAATAGCTCCAAATTGTTTGGTTATTTGATTGATTACTTCTTTATCCGTGTTAATACTATTTTTGGCTACTGCATCAGAATTAAAAACTGGAATTCCTAATGACATAAATATTTTGGATATAGTAGATTTACCACTCCCAATTCCGCCAGTAATACCTACTAATAAAGGTTTATTAGTTTTGTTTTTTAAGGATGTACTCAACTTTTTCTGGGTTTAAAGTAAGCGATTGAATATAGTTTGGGTATTTAACGACATCTACCTTTAACTTATGGTTAAATTGATTACTAATCTGCTGATAATCAATTTCTGCCCTAAAAATTGCCGTTGATAAACTTGACATTTTACTTAATGGAATCATAAATTTCAACTCAATTTCATTTGGAATTGCTTTCATCTTAATTGAATCTGGGACATTGATGTAATCTACATTTACCATTATAGTTGTTTCAGTAAATTTTTCTACAGGTATTCGTAAAGATATATTATTTGGTTTAAATGTTAGTTGATAATAATCATATATTTTATTAATACTTACCGTTTTAGTTGTTGTTTCGGTTAAATTCTCAATAAAAATGCTATCGGTATAAACTACTTTTAACGTATCAATAATAGAAGCTGGTCCACTCACTTTTATAAAAGCTGGCTTCACCAACATTTCTCCAAAAAGCTGGTATTGTTTTTCGAAATTTAGCTCGGTAATAGGGATAATCTCGACCATTTTCTCTTTTCTTTCATCAAACAAAAAGTGAATAGAATCTGGGTAGATATCTTTAATTTCAATTTGATTACCCAATTGACTGGAAAGAAAAGGTGAAAAAGAAGATGAAGATAAGGTAGTGTATTTTATTGAAGTAGTTTGTTGATGAAAATGCTGAATTTTTGATAGATTGATAATTAAGGTAGGTTTTTTGATGCTTAATTTATAAGTCATTAAATCAAAACCTAAGCCTTTAATTTTTAGCTTAAATTTTTTAGGCAACTCATTGATAATGACTTTATTCTGAGGAAAATTACTATAACTTACCTTAAAATCTACATCGGTAGTAAAATTCTTACTGAGTGCATTTAACAACCAAAAAAAGGTAGATAATAATAAACAGAATAAAAACACATAAAGCTTCCGATTACCAGAAGCTTTATGAAAAATGCTATTAAAAATAGTTAAGTTCTTAGTCAAAATACTAAGTTTATTTTTTCTCCATATCTTCTACTGAAAATTCTTTAGCGATTGCTGATTTTTCCATTTTCAACCTATTGCCACCTTCTGTTTCAATCATCACTACCTCATCCCTTACTTCTACTATCTTTCCATGAATACCACCAATAGTAATTATTTTGGCACCATTTTGAAGACTTTCTTTAAACTTTTTTAGTTCTTTTTGCTTTTTCATTTGTGGTCTTATCATAAAAAAATAAAACACAATAAAAATGGCACCAAACATAATAATTGTTTGTAATCCACCACTTCCACCCTCTGCTCCTTCCTGTGGAGCCATTAATAATATTCCTAATTCTTTCATAATTTATTTTAATTTTTATTTATCAGTAGTTGGAACTAACACTTCTCCTTTAATTGCGATAACTTTTGTGTTAGGTATTGTGTTGGAAACCAAGGTAACTGTTTTATTTTGTGTGCCAGATTTTCCTGTAGAATTAAAGGTAACTTCAATTACACCTTCTTTGCCAGGAGCTATTGGTTCTTTTGGCCATTTTGGAACTGTACAACCACAACTTCCTTGTGCAGAAGATATGATTAAATCTGATTGCCCAACATTTTTAAATCTAAATGAAGTTGATACTGATTCTCCTTGTGTGATTTGACCAAAACTTTTTACTTCTTCCTCAAACTCAAAAAAGGGCAATTTATCTTTATCTACCTCTTTAAATACTGCAGTATTTGGATTATCAATTAAATCTGTTGTAATGTTATCTGTTTCATTGGTAGAACCACATGAAGTAAATAAAGAAGTTATCAATACTGTTACGATAATTTTATACATAGCTTTTTTTTAGGGTGCAAATATAAACAAAAGGATATCAAATTTTAGTTAACTTCTTTCTAATTAACTCATCATTTAATCTGATTTCAATGGTATAACTTCCTCTAGCTAATTGTTGTGTGTTGATTTGAAATAATTGTGGAGTTTTTTCGATAATTAATGGTTCTATTGATTGTCCTAAAGCATTAAATATATGAATACTTTTTAATTGCTTGTTTTTGCTAATTTGTAAGTTAAAACTAGTTAAAAATGGGTTTGGATAAACACTTACATTACCTATAATAGCAATCTCCTCATTGATAGCTAATGTTGTTGTTGGATTCTCAGAAAGTATCCATAATTCTGGATCAAAAAATACAGAATCAATAGTAAAAGGAACAGTTGCATTAAATACTTGACCAGAAAACTGATGGTCGAAAACAAATGTGGTATCCAATCCTTGCCCTTTTACATAAATAGGTAGAGGCATTTCATAAAAAGAAACGGAAGGGTGTGATTGTGTTTGATTGATTGTGAAACTAACATTATTTCCTACTTGAGTGGCTGCTACTTGATAAGAAGGATGTCCTTCTCCATAATACCAATCATTAAAAAATTCAGTTAAATTTAGTCCACTAATCGATTCTAAATGGACTTTTAAGTTGTCTGTCGTTGCATAAGAATAAGAACAAGAAGCGTCATTTAAATAATTTCTTACTCCTTGAAAGAAATTTTGTTCACCTATTTTCCATTCCAACATTCGTAATAAATAAGCTCCTTTACTGTACGATAAACGACCGTTAAAAATTCGACCAACATCTGTTGTATCTGTACAAAATACAGAACCATCAGGTTGTGAAATTACGTCATTAATAGTACCTTCTCTCCAAGCGTACCACCATGTTGGAGCTAAATTTTTGTGTGACAACCCTGTTAAGTAAGTCGCAAATCCTTCATTTAACCAAATTTCTTCCCAGCTTCCACAAGTAACTTTATCACCAAACCATTGATGTGCTAATTCGTGAGCCATTAGGCTAAAACTAAAATTTACCATGGAACTCATGGTTTGATGCTCCATTCCTCCACCCCAACCAAATTGTGCATGACCGTATTTTTCGTTCATAAATGGATACGCTCCAAATAAGGTGTCATACATTTGAATGATAGGTATAATTGCTGGAGATTGTGATGCCATACTTGCAGAATCCTCAGGAAAAACATAATTAAGAATAGGTAAATTACCTGCTGATAAAGGAGCAACATTGGTATATGCAGCGTAATTGGTAATGGAAACAGAAATTAAATAGGCAGCAATCGGATATCGATGTTTCCAATGAAAAATTTTGTTTGGTCCAACTGTAGTTTCACTCACTAATAAGCCTTGACTACCAACTTTATTAACCAAAGGAGTAGTTACAATAACATCAATAGAGTCAATTTTATCATTTAAATTTTGTTTACAAGGCCACCATTCCAAAGCCCCATAAGGTTCTGAAAGTGTCCAAATAATAGAATCATTATTAT
>PFUQ01000087.1 GCA_002790175.1 Flavobacteriales bacterium CG_4_9_14_3_um_filter_32_8 | reverse complement strand
ACCGATAAAAACATTAATGAGTTGAGGCAATTCGTCCAATTTATATTTTCTAATAGAATAACCAACATTTGTTATTCTAGAATCTCTACCTCCAACAGTTAATAATCCTTTTTTGTCGGCATCAGTTTTCATAGAACGAAATTTATACAGCCCAAAATCTTTTCCATTTTTCCCGACTCTAACCTGTTTGTAAAAAATACCACCTTTTGAGTCAAAAATAATAATTAACCCAATAATAATAAAAAAAGGAAGCAGAATAACTAAACCAATTAATGAAAAAAAAATGTCGAATAATCGTTTTAGCATGATAATATTTCTTCAACCGATTTTATTACAGCGTCTAAGACATTTTCTACCATTTCTTCGGTTAAATCATAAAAAATAGGTAAAGAAATTTCTCTAAAAAAATTGTCAAGAGTAGTTGGATAATCAGCTAAACTATACCCCATATTAGTATAAAAACTCATTTTTGGTACAGGGATAAAATGAACATTTACCGAAACATCTTTATCAAAAATTGCTTGAATAATTTGGTCTCTTTGAAGTTCTGAAATTCCTTTTATTCTAAAAGGATATAAATGATAACTGCTTTCTATTACATTATTTTCTGGTTTAAAAATTGGAATTTGAGCCCATGAATATTGAGATAATACTTCATTATACCGTTCACAAATTGCTCTTCTTTTAGGTAATATTTCACTATCATATCTTTCCAACTCAACTTGACCAATTGCCGCCATAATATCGGTCATATTACATTTATAACCAGCTTCAACAACATCGTATTTCCAATTTCCTTTTTGGGTTTTCGCTAATGCATCTTTGTTTTGCCCATGCAAAGTTTTCACACACAAAATGTTATAAATTTCTTGGTTATCAAAAGGTTTAGGAAGGTTAAGTGCTATAGCACCACCTTCTGCGGTAGTTAGGTTCTTTACAGCATGAAAAGAAAAAACAGAGATGTCAGTTAAAGAGCCTGCTTTTTTTCCTTGATAACTTGCTCCAAAAGAATGTGCAGAATCGGATAGGACTAAAATTCTTCCCAATTTATTTTGTTCAGTGGTAGCCGCAACAAACTGATTTTTAAATTTATGTACTAAATTATTAATTGCATTATAATCGCATGGCATTCCACCAAAATCAACGGGCATTATCACTTTTGTTTTTGAAGTAATGGCTTTTTCAATTTCTTGAATATTTATATTAAAGTCATCTGCATTTACATCTACAAAAATAGGTTTTGCTCCACAATGTATAACTACATTAGCTGTTGCTGAATAAGTGTATGCAGGAAGAATAACTTCATCACCCTCTTTTACACCAAACCATCTTAAAATGGTTTCTAGTCCAGCAGTGGCACTGTTTAAACAAAGGGTGTTTTTATTTCCACAATATATAGTTATTTCCTTTTCAAATTGTTTAGTTCTTGGTCCTGTTGTTATCCAACCAGATTTTAATACTTTAACAACTTCATCAATAGCTTTTTGATTGATATGTGGAGGAGAAAATGGAATCATATTTATTAAATATTAATTAAGCGAAATTAAACTTTTAGTTCAACTTCTAATCACACTTGCTTGTCATTTTTCATACTATATTTACTATAGTATGAAACAAAAAATAAGGAATTAAAAAAAGCATAAAAAACAACCCCCACTTGTCTTTCGAGCATAGCTTCTGTTAAAAAATTTATACTAATAATAATTAAAAATCCAAGGTAGATAATGTAATTATTTTTTAATGCTATGATTATCGGGATGATAAGCATAAGTATTAAAATAACACCTCCAATTAAACCGATTGCTAATGTCGTTTGAAAAAATTGATTGTGAGCATTCAATTTTTCATCATGAAAAAATTCCATTCCTTCTTTTTGGTATTCGGTTACCAAAATATTTTTAGCATCACCAGTTCCATATCCAATAATAGGGTTATTTTTAATTAAATGAAATGATGTTATCCAAATAAACTTACGAGTAGATGTAGAGCTGATTTCTGATTGATCTGTTCGAGACACTGTTGCTAATTCATTAACTCTTTGTTTAAATAAACTAGAATACTGATAGGTTACAAAAAAACTAATAATTAATAATAATAAAACAACAGTGCCTTTGACAAATGCCTTATATTTTATTACCCATATACTTATTGCTATTGAATGCACTAATAACATCGTTATCAACCCAGTTTTAGATGAAAGCAATAAAATATTGGTAGAAAATAAAATAATAAGAAAAAGAATGGTTTTTTGTTTAAATGTTGGGTTTTTAGTAAGTAAAAAATAATAAAGTACAACTAAACACAAACTAAGAAGCATTGCAAAATAACTTGAATGCATAAATAAAGCAGCTCCACCGTAGAAAAAAAGAGATGTATCAAACGAAAAGTAAAAATTGATTGATGAACTTATTAATGCAATCACAACAGAGACAAAACAACCTTCAATAAATGATTTAAGAGTGTTATTCAAAATTCCATTAAAATCAAGCTTAGCTATAAAGAAGGAGATTGGAAAAATAATTAATGACAACTTAGTAGTAATATCAAAAAAACCTGTTTTTAAATCATCTGAGTAAAGTAATCCAATTATGTAAATAATGTAGATAATAGAAAAAAGTAATATGGTTGCTTTTTTTTTAGGTTTGAATTCAAAATTAAAAAGACAAGTAACAAAAAATAAAATTATTAATGGGGCGATTAGTTTCCTCTCTAAAGGAATAACAAAAGCCATCATTAACAATACATAATAATTTGCCTTATATTTGATGTCTGTGAAATTCATTTAAATGTTTAAAGAGCTAAAAGTAATAAAGTTGATTGTTTTTGCAGGCTTGTTGTTTGTAATTCTATCAAAAATAGATTTTTCAGATAATATAATAAAAGAATTATATACTGATAAGCACTCCTATTATGCTGATGATACTATTAAAGTTTACAGCTCCACTCCATTTAATTTTTCTTTTAGCCGAAATATCTCTATCAATGATATTTCTGGAAAAAAAGTATCGTCAACAAATATAGATTTAAATAATCAAAATGTTGATTCAAATCCATTAGAAGATGGGCTAGGTTTTGAAAAATTCATCAACTATCAATTTAGTAATAATATTAAATCTGGTATTTATTTAATAGAAGATAAATATCCAATAATAATAAAATCAAAACATATTGTAGAAATAACTGTTGTTTATCCTTATGCTAATAATAACTTATATCAAGCATATAACGATTTAAGTGTTTTTTCTTTAAATTCTAAAAAATCTAGTTTAAACAGAACCGCTCCTATTGATGTTTACAGTGAAGGACTGATACCTTTCTTTAATTTTTTAAATTCAACCTATAAAGTTAATTTCATAACTGACCTAGATTTAGAAGACATTAACAACTTTAAGAATTCTAAAGTGTTGATATTGTACGGTAAATCAACCTGTTGGACACCAAAGATGAAAGATTCATTTAATACTTATGTTGCTCAAAAAGGAAATGTTCTTTTAATGAGTTCTTACACACTGAATAATGTTTGTTGGTATAATAAAAAAGACAATCAAATTATCATGTATGATGATAGTTCAAATGCTATGAAGAGTTGGAATAATCCACCAGAAAAATCTATAGGAGTTTCCTATGTAAACGGAGGTTACTCAACTGATTCATCTTATCAATTGGTAAATAGTGGTCACCCCATTTTAAAAGGAGTTGCAAATGAATTTATTAATATAAAAGCAAATTTATATTGTTCACCACCAATTAAATGGTATGATGATCTTCCAAGGATAGATATAGATTCACTAGGATTTTATAAGGGAGATATTATTGCTTATGGCAAAGCAACATATCTAGAAGATAGTAAAGGGATAAAAGGAATTTTTGTATTACAACCTGATTCCACATCTGGTAAAATTATTAGTTTAGGAACTGAAGATTGGTGTTTGAAAGAGAATATTGGAGAAAATGAGAATTTACAAAAAATCACAAAAAACTCTATTGAATATTTGTTAAAATAATTCTAATAATGCTTCTGCAATTTTCTCGCATGCTTTTCCATTTCCATATAAATCAATGCTAAAATTAGACTCCTTATTGAGCATTTGAGATGCTCCTGAAACAATCCTTTCTTTATCAGCACCAACCAAAATATTCACCTTGTTTTCAATTAATTCTACCCATTCGGTTTGGTCTCTAAGGGTAACACAATTCTTTTTAAAAAAATAAGCTTCTTTTTGTAAACCACCACTATCTGTCATCACTAAACTACATTTTTTCAACAATTCAATCATGTCGAAATACCCAACAGGGTCAATAATTTTTACTTTTAAAGCTACACCTAAAGCTTCAATTTTTCCTTTTGTTCGAGGGTGTAAGGGCAACACAACTGAAGTTGTTAGGTGAATTTGGTTTAAAGCATCTAAAATTGCTTTTAAGCGAGTTGAATCATCAGTATTTTCGGCTCGATGTAAGGTACAAAGAATAAATTGATTGAGGTTAATTTGCTTATTTATAGTAGATTTTTCAGCAGATTTTTTTGCATAGAAAGTAGCTGCATCTTGCATCACATCACCACATTTAAAAATTTTACATGGACTATTTTCGTGTCCTTCTTTTTGAAGGTTATCAACTGCTGTTTGTGTTGGGCAAAATAAATAATCTGAAATTCGATCGGTTAAAATCCGATTAATTTCTTCGGGCATTTCCATATTAAAACTTCTTAAACCAGCTTCAACATGTGCAACTTTGATGTGTAACTTTTTAGCTGCTAAAGCTCCAGCTAGGGTAGAATTTGTGTCTCCGTATACGAGTAGCAAGTCAGGTTTTTCATCCAATAATATTTTTTCAATTCCTTCTAACATTCTACCTGTCATAGCACCATGATTTAAACTATTGATGGCTAAGTTGTATTTTGGTTTTGGTATTTCCATTTCTCTGAAGAAAACTTCACTCATATTTTCGTCAAAATGTTGACCTGTATGTACAATTATTTCTTCAATACCCTTGTGTTTATTAAATTCTCTGCTTAATGCAGCTGCTTTTACAAACTGTGGTCTTGCTCCTACTATCGTTACTATTTTCATATGATTTTAGATAACTTTTGTAATTCCTTAAAAAATGAATCGGCTATGTTGTTTCTATTAAAAAATTCATTTACATAATTTCTTCCATTTTCACCAAATTCAATTATTTTCTCGCGATTATTATTTAGATAAATCGTTTTCTCTGCTAAATCTTCATCATTTTCTGGTTCAAAAAATAAACCTGCTTTTCCATTATTAATAAACAATTCTTTGGCTTCTCCACCCACTCCTAATAACAAAGGTTTTTTCATAGCCAAATTTTCGAAAATTTTTGAGGGAATCGCACCTAAAAATAAATCTAACTTTTTTAATGGAACCAATGCAACATCAATTGCCTTAACAATTTTAGGCATTTCTGATTTAGGAACTAAATTTAAAAAGAAAACATTATTAAGGTTCATTTGATCTTTAAAGACAATTAGCTTATCCTTTTCAGGTCCACTACCCAATAATAAGTATTTTATCTCTTTGTGATTTTTTGTTCGATTAGCAGCCTTTAATATTATTTCAAGCCCTTGTGCATGTCCAATAATTCCAGCATAAAGTAATATTAAATCATTTTCAAGAAATCCATTTTCTATTCTCCAATTGGATTTAATTTTTTCAGGATCATATAACATTAAATCTACACCATTTGGTAGCCAGTATACTTTTTTATTTGGAAATCGGGTGCTAATATTACAAACAATACCTTGAGTCTGTCCTGTAATTAAACTGGATTTATTGTATAAGAACTCCTCCAAAATAGTAGCTAATTTTAAGAAGAATTTGTTTGTTACTAATCCTAATTTTTCGGCACTTTCTGGCCATAGATCAGATACATTAAAAATTAGTTTTGCTTTTTTATTTCTACATAGCAAATAGGCTGAAATTCCAAGGAACAAAGGTGGTGATTCGCAGAATATATAATCGTACTTCTTTTCTATTTTTTTTTTACCAACCCAATAAGAAGACCACACAAAAGAAAAATAATTTTGTAATCTTTTAACGATAGATTTACTCTTTGAAACAAAAATAGAAGAACGATGAATTTTCAGACCATCCATTTCCTCATAGTCGTATTTTTTACCTAAATATTTCGAATGAATTTCCATAGCAGGATAGTTAGGCATTGCTGTTAACACAGTAACATCCATGCCTTCTTTTTGCAGTCGTATAGCCAACTCAAACAACCTGTTTTGAGGAGCACCAACTTCTGGAGGAAAATATTGTGTGAGGAAAAGGATTTTCATGCCAAATGAGAAAATGAAGGTATTATTTGACCAATCTCTATTAAATATTCATCTTCTATTATAACATTACTTCCAAGAACACTTCCTTGTGATAAATGGCAATGACTAGCAATAGTAGTATCATGGTCTATTAAAACTAATGAATTAATGATATTATTTTCTCCTATTTTGCTATTTGCATTTATTACAGCTCCAGCCAAAATTACGTTGCCCAATTTTATTTCTACCAATTGAGAAAGGAATGCATTAGGGTGAGTAATGTTTGTTGTGGAGAAATGTTTAGATAATTTTTGATAAATCTGTTTTCTGATTTTATTATTACCAATTGCAACGATAAAGTAGTCGAAAGTAATAGAATTGTTTTTATCTATATCTGATATGGTTGAAACTACTGTTAAATTTTTAAATATTTTTGTACATAATGGTAGATTATCATCTGCAAACCCAACAATTTGAAAGCCAGCTAATAAAGCTGTTTCAGCAACAACTACAGCATATCCACCAGCTCCAATTATTATTATTTTTTTATTGTCCATTTGTTAATAGCATATATTTATTTTCAACAATTTTTAAATTTTTATGCCAATCGGCTTTCTCATGAATAATCTTTTGATTGATTTTAAATGATTTTTCAGACCACTCAGAATAATGATTATAACTTTCTAAAATTAGGTCTGCCAATTGAACTACATCATTTATTGCAACTAAAAAACCATTTTCTTGATGTGTTATCCATTGCGTATTAGCCGCAATATCTGTGACAATTGGAAAAATTCCACATGCCATTGCTTCATTTAACGAAATGTTGTTTCCATCTGACAAGGAAACTGAGACAAAAACATGAGATTTATTTAATATTTTAACCATTTCTGATTGAGGAATCTTACCATAGAATTTCGTAAAATTAGTTAATCCTAATTCTTTAACCAATTTTTCTATAAACTCTCTTTTTGAACCACCACCTATTAAATTTAGTCTAAGATTTGGAATTTGACTCTTAATTTTTGAAAGAGCATTTAACAAATGAGGAATATTATAAACAT
>PFUQ01000218.1:7413-14798 GCA_002790175.1 Flavobacteriales bacterium CG_4_9_14_3_um_filter_32_8 | reverse complement strand
TTTTTAATCCTGCCATATAGGCCTTAGTTTCATTAGTTCCAACACCTTTTACAGAAATAGTCGTACTGGAGAAAACAGTGCCTTCAAAGCCATCTCCGATATAAAGTGTTACATCTAAATTCATAGCATGCATCGGTGGTGGACCAGGTAAAATATCTTTGGTAGCAACTGTAATATTTGCAGAAACAATAAATCGAGTGTTATAAGGACTTCCTCCTAACCCATTTTTTACCACCAATTGCGTTAACTTATTTTCTAAATTTTTTCTAGCAGTTACTGGCATACTTTCAATTTGCTCAGGAACCCAAGCTGTTAGCATTATTCTATTTTCATCCTTTTTTGTATCGCCCTGAGCAAAACTTAAAGAAGTTAATAAAACAAATGATGACGCAAGTACTAATTGATTTAATTTTTTCATTGTTTTTAGTTTTTTTAATTATTATTTCCCTCCTAGTATAATTGTAGCACGACCAAGACCTTTCATCACCAATTTATTAGGAATTGAGTATGGTGGTTCTTTTAAGAATTTACTCAAACCTTTTGCGAAATCTCTTGCATCTGATGCTTTACCAGCAGCATTGTACAACGGAATTCTAACTTGCTCAAAAAGTGCCATATTTTCAGTCATGTCGGTTGTGCTAAATCTTCCGCTTTGGGTGTTAGCTCCCATCCACTCCTCAATAATCGAGCCTAATTCATTTCCTTCAAATTCAGTTTCTAAATCTCCATCAAAATCATCCCATTTTTGAATTTTAATAATAACTTCTCTACCATTAGCAAACATATCATCAAAATGAGTTTGTAAAGCTGCTGCAAAATTATCAATGTGAGCAGTTACTGCTTCTTTTAATAATACTGGAGTTTCAGCAGAGAAAGAAGGAGCTCCTGTACCACTTGCTCCTGCAATTTGTTTATCGGTGTAGGAATCTAATCCTTGTAAAATAAAAGTGATTGATTTTTTAGGTCCAGTTGTATTAACCGTCCATGTCATTTGAATAATAATATCTGCTTTTGCCGTTTTTTTCAATGCATCAATTGGGCTTTCAGAAAGACCACTTCCGGATCCTTTAGAAGCCATCATATTGTCTTCTGCTGAATTAGAAGCTAAAGATTTCATTGCAGATTCTAAGTTTTTTAATGGAAACCCTCGTTCAGCCATCATCTCGTTAATAGAGCTGATTACTAACAATATATCTGCATTTTCTTGCATGGCTTTTTTGTAATCAGGTATTTTAACTTTTGTTCCTTGATCATCAAATTCCATCATGTAACCGTTTGTATTACACCACACATCACTAGGAACAACCATTAATGTAGGTTTTTTTGCTTGTCCAAAACTTAATGACACACCCATTAGCAATAGACTACCAACTATAAATATCTTTTTCATAATTTTTATTTTTAATAAATTTTTTAATATAAATTTTAATTTTTTAATGTATTATTTCACCATAATTTGATCTTGAATCATTCTATCTTGAAGTTTGGCTCTTTGAACACGAATAACCACTCCATAAGTTTCTTGATCACCTGCTTTTTTTCTTCCTTGAACTACTGAAAAATGCATGTCAGAACCATCTTCACCTGTAATAAATTCTTTGTAAGGGCCTTGATCGGCAAAAAAAGCATTAAAATAGGCTTCTTTTTTTTCTCTAATATTCACATCAAATAAAACAGGCTTCACATTACATTCTGTTTTACCGTTTCTAATTCCTTTAAACAAAACGTCTCTTACTCCATTTTTTTTTGCTTGTTCAATGGCATCTTCTCTATTTCTACCATTTCCCCAAGCTTTTAAAGTTTGAGACCCATCTCCTTCCACTCCCATACACTCTGTTTCATAGGTATAGTTTCCAGCACCTTTCATTTGGGTTGATCCACATGAAGAAATTACTGTGCTTATTACTGCTAAACTAAAAGCAGTGCCTAATATGATTGTTAATTTTTTATTCATGGTTTATTATTTTTAGTTTAAAGTATTCATGAGTGCTTCGCAATTCATAGTTTCAAGTTTTAAAATCCAGATGATAATCCTTTGATAATTCCTGCTGCTTCCAAATCTTTTCTAAGATTATCAGACATAACAGTTACTACAACACCTACTTTATATTCTTTACCAACTTTCATAGGTTCTGGAGTAGCATCTCCTGAGGTAGAAACGAATTTCATAAATTTACCTTCGTCGGCAAAAAAGTTTTCAAAAAACTCAGCTTTTTGTTGCTCTAAAGCAGGGTCACTAGCTAAAGGTTTTTGAGATGTACAACCTTGAGCACCACCAGAATAACCTTGAAAAATAATTCCATGTACAGCGTTTTTCTTAGCTTGATTAATAGCAATGGTTGCTTTTTTTGAATACGACCATACTTTAACTACTTTTGTTCCTGGTTTTCCAATTCCAACACATTCTATTTCATATCTCCAATTTTCTGTATCTTCATTTGCTTTCTTCTTTTTGTTGATTTGAGCACTTGATACTAAAGTAAATGCAAGAAATATAATAGTTAATATACTTGCTTTGTTAATTATTCTTTTCATGATTTATTAAATTTTAGTTTATTTTTATTAATCTATTTGTCTTAATAACATTCCAGGGTAGAATCCTTTACCTCCTTTAAAATGAGTAAATTCAATACTGCTGTCAACTTCAATAGGATTTCCTTCTTCATCAACAGGAGTTTCTCCAGCATTAAACATGTTGTTCCAAATTTTACCTTTTTCAACTTTTATTACACCTTTTCTATTGTATGAAACTTTCCCTTCAGCATCAAAAGATTGTTCCAACACTTCATATTTATCACCTGCTTCTAGTCCTTCTTTTAATCCAATTTTAGCTCCTAAAGGATCCGAACTTACTAATGGAGTCTTTGTTCTAAATGGTTCAAATTTTCGTTGTAATTTAGCATAAACTGCATCAATAGATTTTAGTGTAGCATTTTTAATAATCATTTCTTCTCCACCTTTTGCATTTTCACCCAAACCAGAAATAAATGAGGATGCTTTTTGGTATCCCAATAACTTTAATTCAAATAAGTTCATATTATCAAATGCTTCTTTTTTAGCAGGGTCGATATTAGATGCATCCATCCATAAACTTTGATAAAAAACGGCTGACATGGAATCAGTCCACTGCAATTGATACAGATAAGCTGTAGTCCATACAGAATATCCATCTTTTGTTTTCTCATACAATTTATCAGCAGCAGCTTCAGCAAGTTTCCGAACCATTTCAGAAGATTTTGCAACCATAGCATAAGAAGTTTCTTTTATAGCTCTTGCTATTGGTTCATTCTCCACAAACTTTGAGTAGTTAACGACAACAAAAGTATTTGGAATTAATTCTTCACCAGCATCTGCTAGCATAGAAGTTCCTCTTTCGGTACTCAATGCCTTTGCAGCATCTTGAGCAGATGCATCATAAGAACCTCTTTCTCCTATTAAGCTCATATCAAAAGCACCATCGGCACTTCTATTAAACCATTTTGCAACAATTTTATTTGCTATTTTGTTATCTGCAAAATATTTATTAATAGATGGACTTAAGTCTTTTTCTTCTTTCTTACTTACTTTTTCACCATCAGCAGATTCTGGGTGTCCAACATAATATTGCTCTAAATTAAAAGTTTTATCACCTACTGTATGATTGTTGTATTTATCAGGAAATTCAGCTTCGTTAAAAGTTTTTAAGATAATGTCAAACTTTGGTAGTTTGGCATCTTCAATAATCATGGTGTGAAGAGAACTTCTTCTGTACTTAACCGCACCAGCATTTTTATCGGCAACACCAATTTTGGCAGTTTCCACTTTCTCTTCTTTTGGAGCTTTCTCTTTTTTTACTTTCTCCTTCTTTTCAGTTTTTTCTTCTTTTACCTCTGTGTCTTGAGCAACTATTACATTAGATTGAAATGCAATAAACACAATTAGAATTAAGGCAGCTTTTAGATTATTTTTTGCCCCAACAAATTGTAATTTTAAATTCATTTTTATTATTTTAGTTTAGTTATTATTTAAAAAAAGTTAGCTGAAACAGCTAACTTTTTTTATTATTACTTACCAGCTTGTGTTTTTATAGATTCTAATTGAGTAGGAATAGCTTTTTGAGTTGCATTTAATGCTTTTGTTCCAGCATTCAGTGCTTTTACAGCCTTCATTGAATCAGTAGCTGGTGTAATTTCTTTTGCTTGTTTCATTACATCTGCAGATTTACCTAACAAACCAGTTATTTCTTTCAATTGACCTTCTAATTCATCTTTAATTTTTCCGGCATCAGCAACATTTCCTGTTGCATCCGAAAGTTGTTTAGATAATTTTTGATTGGTTTCATAAAGATTAAAAGCAGAAGAAACATAGTCGTCAGTTGCAGCATGACCAACTGCTGCTGGTCTTTCTAAAGCTTTTTCCACTTTTTCTTTTTTCTCTTTCTTTTCTTTTTTCTCTTTTTGTGCATAAGAATCAACAGAAATTCCTGTAATTAATAAAGCTAAAAATAATACTTTTGCTAGTGTTCTAGCATTTTTAATAATGGTTTTCATAATTTTATTATTTAATTTAGTTAGCTAACAAATTTAAAATAAAAAGTCAACTATTTATATAATTATAAAAGTTTCTGAAAAAAATAACAAATCATTAACAAAACTTATTGAAAAATCAATTCAACATTTGTTAATGTTAGTTCAAAAATTATGGAATAAGTTAAAATAACCATCCATCAAAATAAACCGTTTAACATTATTTAAGAATTGACCAACTAATTTTTAATTAATTTTGTTGAATCACATAAAAAATTAATATGCATAAACTTAAAATAGGATTCACATTTTTACTTGTACTCACTTATCAATTTGGTTTTTCACAATACCTTCAGGGTGAAGGAAGTAAAAAATTTGATGCCTTGCTTCAATTTATTAACTATGCTTACGTAGATTCAACTAATGAAGATAAGTTAGTTGAAGATGCAATTGTTGCTGTATTAAAAGAGCTAGACCCACATTCCGTTTATATTCCAAAAGAAGAATTAAAAAAAATGAATGA
This sequence comes from Flavobacteriales bacterium CG_4_9_14_3_um_filter_32_8, assembly GCA_002790175.1. GTDB lineage: Bacteria > Bacteroidota > Bacteroidia > Flavobacteriales_E > Vicingaceae. The sequence continues at coordinate 9,770 of PFUQ01000218.1, read as the reverse complement.
GCCATTGGTTGGTAATTTTGAAGGAATTGGAATACAATTTAATATATTACATGATACACTTACTGTTGTTTCTCCTATATCTGGTGGTCCTTCTGAGAAAGTAGGAATTACTGCTGGAGATAAAATTATTGAAGTTGATGGCGTTGGAATAGCAGGTATAGGACTGCAAAATAGTGATGTGCAAGATAAATTAAGAGGTAAAAAAGGAACTAAAGTTATCGTAGGAATAAAACGTAGAAATGTAAAAGAATTACTAAATTTTACAATTACTAGAGATATGATTCCTATTTATAGTGTCGATGCTAGCTATATGGCAACTCCTGAAATAGGGTATATTAAAATTAATCGATTTGCAAATAATACAGATGAAGAATTTAAAGAAGGGTTAAACAAACTATTGGCTCAAAACATGAAACACCTTATTATTGACCTTACTGGCAATGGTGGTGGCTATTTAAAAACCGCCATTCAACTGGCTGATGAAGTTTTAGATGACAAAAAATTAATTGTTTATACCGAAGGAATAAAAAATCCTAAACAAGAATATTATACTACATCTAAAGGTGGTTTTGAAAAAGGAAAATTAGTTTTGTTAATTGATGAGGGTTCTGCTTCAGCTTCAGAAATAGTTTCAGGTGCCATCCAAGATTATGATAGAGGCTTAATTATAGGAAGAAGGAGTTTTGGAAAAGGATTGGTACAAAAACCTTTTACACTGCCAGATGGGTCTGCTATTCGATTAACAGTTGCTAGGTATTTTACTCCATCTGGCAGATGTATTCAACGACCTTATGATGATGGGAAGGAAGAGTATTATAAAGAATTTTCGAGAAGATATAAAAATGGAGAATATATGAATGAAGACAGTATCACTTTTCCAGATTCTCTAAAGTTTAAGACTATAAATAGTCAACGAACTGTTTATGGAGGTGGAGGAATTATGCCGGATATTTTTGTGCCAATTGACACTTCTTTATATTCTGATTATTTTGGAAGAGTGAACCGAAAAGGATTGTTAAATGATTTTGTGCTCATTTATTTGGATTCCCATAGAAAAGATTTATTAGCTGCTTATACCGATGTACCTAGTTTTAAAAATAATTTTGATGCAGAAAAAGAAGTTTTTAATAGTTTTATAGCATTTGCCGAAAGCAATGAAGTTGAAAAAAATGAGGAACAAATTAATATTTCTAAAAAATTAATTTTAGTAAGACTAAAGGCTTTAATTGCCAGAAATTTATGGGATACCTCTGCTTACTATGAAATTGCAAATGAATTAAACGACTCGTACTTAAAAGCAATTGAAGAAATAAATAATGATACTTTTAAAAAAGAAAAATTAGTTTATAAATAAAACTTGTAATTTTATAAAAAATTAAAAAGATGAAAGAAAACATTAAAATAGGATTATTAGGAATTATTGCATTAACCTTGGTTATAGATACCTTCTTTTTGGACGATAAACCTACTCGTAAAAATTTAGAAGAAAATACGATTCCAGAAAGTAATATTGCAATAAATCCCACACCAAATAGCATGATAAACCCTTTAACCAACAACACTCCAACGAATATTAACCAAACTCCACCACCAGCACCTCCAGTTCTGTCAGAAACTAGAACAAAAACAAATGTACAGTTTACCAACCTAGCTCATGATTTTGGTGCCATACAACAAGATAGTAAAAACACTAAAATTTTTAAATTTAAAAATACAGGAACTGAGCCTTTAATTATTGAAAATGCTGTTGGTTCTTGTGGATGTACTGTTCCTACTTTTCCTAAAGAACCTATTAAACCAGGTGGAGTTGGCGAAATAGAAGTGGTTTATAGTCCCGGCAAACAGCAAGGTGCTCAAACGAAAACAGTTACTATTACTGCTAATACCAACCCAATAACAACTGTTTTAAATATTTCTGCTAATGTAGAAGTACCAAAATAATTGAAGGGAAGGGACTGAATATTTTTAAAGACAAACTCTTTTTTATTCGCCTAATTTTTGATAATAATACAACTCGTGTTCGATTATTTCGGGATGAAAAATTTTGATTAAATCTGCTAAAACTACATGCGGGTTGGCTACTCCAGATTCCCAGTAATCATTACCCAATTTAATATTTAATCGTTTATCATTATTGAATAAATTCTTATTTTTTACTGCTCTAAAAGTTGTAAATTTTTTATCAAAAGCAACTACCTCAGCAATACTTTTATAACTGTTAAGATTAATCCAAAAATCAGCATTAAGAGCTTCATCAACAATTATTTCTTTCGACTTCAAAACACTTCCCTCACTTTCGTTGCCATCTTTCCATAAATAATTAGCACCTGCATCAAAAAACAATTGAGCTTGATATG
>PFUQ01000218.1:0-7405 GCA_002790175.1 Flavobacteriales bacterium CG_4_9_14_3_um_filter_32_8 | reverse complement strand
TTTAGCACCTGGAACATACCATGATCCATTCCAAGGCATTCCTGTAAAAACAGTAGGTTTATTTTTTATTTGTTGAGTTAACTTCGATAATGCTAAATAATCATTTTCTAAAGCATCAAAAATTGCTGCTGCTTTTGCATCTTCATTGTAAAATGCTGCAATAAATTTAATCCATTCAGCTTTTCCCAAAGGATGGCTTTCCATATACTCTGCGTTAAGCACCACTTTTAATCCAAGTGTTTGCATTTTATTAATTGTACTTGTTGATGAAGCATCTATTCCAAACCCCATAATCAAATTTGGGTTTAATTCTACCAATGTTTCGTAATTAATTTGTTGCTCTTGACCAATTTCTTTTATCTTTTTATCTTTTATCCGATGTTGAATGTTCGTGCTGTTTACATAATCACATCCTGAAAGAGCAATTATAGAATTTTCTTGAGCTAATTTCTCGATAAAGGCAACATGTGTTAAACTCATGCAAGCAATAGATTTTATAGGAGTTTTGATAAAAATGGCGGTTGGATATCCTGTTGGTTTTTTATTGGAATATAGGACATAGTGGTACGATTTTTTTTCTCCGACCCACACATTTTTTAAAGTAACCAATTTATAATTTTCGAATTGTTCAATCGTAAAACCTTTGGCATATTTGATAGGAATTTTTACAGTAGTTGAAGGAATGTTTTCGATAATAATTCTATCTTTTTTATCAGAATTACAACTTAAAAAAATGGAAAGAAAAGCTAAAAAAATTAGTTGCTTCATTCCTTAAATCGTTTTAACTGATTTTGGTAAAAAGTCCACTCTGGAGTACTAATCATATCTTCTATCTCTTGAATACTATACCAAGGGGAAATATTATTGTTGGTTGGATTTTTAAGAATATGAATACTCTGAGCAGGCATATAACTTTGAGCAATCATAAAACATTTGTCTTTTGTATTTTCATTTATTGCAACATCCAAAACAATAACAGCATGACCAGGAAAACCACCTTTAATAAAGACATCTCCAGCTTGAATTTCCGAAAGCGGAATAGTAGTCATTTCTTTTTCTAAAGAAGAAGTTCCTGCATACATAAAAATGTTGTTTAAGTACTTTTTAAAACTTTCGTAAGATTTATTGTTTGCTGAAGAAGTCCAAACTACTTTATTCCCCTTTAAAGTTGGATAAAACCCATTACTCCATTTAGAAAAAGCAATAGTAACACCATTGGTATAATTGAAATGAATTTTATCATACTGATTTGAGGCGTATAAATATTCAGCTCTTAAACGCATCACCGCATCCGCACATTGTTGTAAATCATTTTTTCCAACATCAATATCTAATACTTTAAATTGAGCATTTTGGTTGTATTTTTTTTGCCCATTGTACAAGTAAACAGTATTGTCATCCAAATTTATTGGTAAATGTCTTAACCAACTTGTAAAAGTTTTTTCTTCAGCATTCGCCCTATAATAAGCTGTTGGAGGTTCAATATTGTTGATTATTGCTTGATGAAAATCATATCTTGTTTTCCATGAATAAGGATAAGAAGTAGAATCATCTATTATTTTTTCAGGATAACTATTTTCTATGATTGCTTCTTTTTCAGGTAAATCAATAACAGCATTTTCTGTATTTGGTGTTTGACAAGAAGCTAAAAGACTTGTAAAAAGAAATAATGGAATATACTTAATTTTTGTTTCCAAAGATGAATCGGCTATTTTACTTTTAGTTTAACAATGTAAAATCCAGTATTTGCAGCATTATACACTGTTTCATAGATAGAAAGGTAGAGCATTCCACTTGTTGCCGCTTTTCCTTTGTAATTTGCACCAGCATTCATAAGAGTTCCCGCTTCTCCAATTTTAAAAACAGTATTTCCATAAACTGGATAGGTTAAACTGGATGAAACATTTGGTGCATAATCAGTTGTACCAACATTTTTGTATGAACCATCAGGTTTATATTGGTTACCAGACAAACTAGCTAAAGTTACTTCTCCAGATGAGATGATGTCTATACTTTGTCCATTTTTAACTGTAATACCTGTTTTTAACCAACCACCAATTGTGTTTCCGCTGATGTGAGTTGTAGCAAACAATTTAAAAGTTTTCATCCCTTCTCCCTCAGTAGCATCATAATACATCACCTCAATTTTTTCAATTTTTTCTCGAGGGATAGTTAATGCTCCATATTCAGTTTTAAGTTCAATAGAACTAAAATCATATTTTCCACCCATATTGTATTCATTCATAGAAACAACATCGTTTATTTTGTAGTTATTATGAATGTTATGAATTGATTTTAATTCTGCGATAGCACTCATCAAGGAAAAATCACTAAATTCTCCAGGAGTATATTCGGCTGAATACATCACTTCTTCTAATACAGGAATACTTGAAGCACCTAATGTTATTAATGATTTGTAAGCATTTTCTCTTAATTCGGCATTAGAATTAGAAAGTTGTTTCGATAGATTAACAATATTACTTTTTTGTGTATAATCAGGATGAATTCCTAATTCGATGGAAGATACATTTTTTACTGGAATTTCCAATTTTCCATAATCGGTAACTAATAATACATTCGTAATTTTTGTTGTTCCTGTTACTACATTACCATCTTTTAGTGTTAATGTAAATTCTGTTTTATTTTGGGAATATGTGATGAACGATATTCCTAAAATTAATAGTAAAAATGCTGTTTTTTTCATTGTATATTTTTTTATAAATTATTTTTCTATTGATTCTTTATCCCATAAAGTTTGGGTAATATTTACTCCATTTTTATAAAAAAATGTTCCACCCCAGGTATAAAAAATACGTTCATAAACATCCACATGATTGCCAGTAACTTTTGTTCTCACAATTGTTATGGAATTTCCAGTTTCTGCGGTTTCTTCGGTAACACCTTGAGCATATTTTTTTGATAATTCAAGGTCTTCACTTATTTGTTTTTCACCCCTATAAAAGTTACCTAATTCTACACTTGCCAATAATGTTTTTTCTTTTTCAATTGCTTGTAAATCAGAATTAAAATCACTATTCATTTTCCGATCTTCATCCAATTTTGTTTTAAATCGCTTGTATCTAATTTCTTGAGAATTGGGCACAGTTCCTAATAACTCTTTTGCTTTAAGTAGTTCTTTATTTGCATTCTCTCTTCTTTTATCTGCATTCTTTTTTAAAGCTAATTCTTCTTTTAACAAACCTTGTTTAAACTTATCTAATTGTTTTACATTTTTATAATAATCTTTATTTTTCTTATTGATAAACTTCACATTTTCTTCCTCCATTTTCTCCTTCAATTTTTTATTTGCTGCCCTTCCTTTTTCAGCAGCTTTTAGTCGTTGTAGTTCTTGTTTATTTATACTTTCTTTAAATTTTTCTAGCTCTGCAACATTGCGTTGATAATTTTTCTCTTTTTTAACAGTCAATTTATTGATGTCTTCCTCCATTTTATCTATATCTGCAGCATTTTTTGTTGTTCTATCTATCGAAGCAGAAATTCTTCTTTCCTCATCTTTCACTAATTCGGCTCTGTATTTATGGACGTCCATTTTTAGTTCGTCGCTTCTTTTTTTACTAATAGTTTCATTTTTTTCAGTCTCTGTAATTAGTTTTTCAATTAGTTTTCTATTTTCAGTCCTCATCTTTTCCCCTCTTTCTAACATCACTAATTTAGTTTCATTCACATCATCGACAAAAACATGATGTTTTTTTGCTTTATCTTTACTTAATTCTTCTTGTGCCTTTACAAATTTTATATCTTCTTTGGTATAATCTGCTAATTCTTTACTGGCCAATTCTCTTCTTTTATCAGCATCTTTAATTCTGTTATTTTCGGCTTTTTCTAATATATTTTTTGTTTCCGATAGTGTTTTAGCATTTGCTAAGTGATATTTATCTCCTCTTTCTTTTAAAGCAATCATATCATCAGTATAGTCGTCTAATTGTTTATCTGCCTCATTCGTGCGTTTAATTCCACCTGAAATTCTTATCTCCTCTTCTTTTTCGTATCCTTCTTTATCTTTTTGTAATAATTGAGTTTTCTCAGCATTTTTTTTGTTTAATAGAGCCGCAATTTTAGCCTCTATTTCTTTTTCATTGGCATCATTAATTTTAACTCTTGAAGCATTATTAGTATTTGTTACTGCAATATTTTCAGGAGTTTCTTTTTCTTGTTCCAATAATTCTAATATTTCGGCTAATTTATCGGAAGGATATTTTTCTGTTGGATAAAGCACCAAAGCAGCATTAAATTTATCCTGAGCTATTTTATATTGTTTCAATCTAATTCCTCTATCCCCTTCATAAATTAATTTGTCATAATTATCCCTTTTCTCTTTCTCAGCTAAAGCCAATTCTTTTTCATTTTTTTCTTTGTTTAAAATATCTGCTAAGATTTGATTAATCTCTTCTATTCTCTTTTGAGGATGTGTTTCGTCAGGCATTATTCCTTTAGCAAGGATGTAAGAAGATTTTGCCTTTTCGTAATTTTTTTCATTAAATTGAGCATCCGCAAATTTTATATATTCGTTGTACTGCTCTTTCTTTTGCATTAAAGCATTGTTGGTCAATTTAATTTCTTCTTCATTTTTGGCTTTTTCTGCTAATAAAGCTTCAATCTTATCTAACTGTTGTTGGGGGTAAACTTCGCTCTGTTTCACATTTTTAGCGGCTTTGTATTTCTCTGTTGCTTTGGTGTAGTCTTGTGTAGAAAAAGCATTATCCGCTTCAATGATTAATTTTTTATATTTTTCGTTGATTTCCTTTTCTGCTAAAGAAGCATTGTCTTTTTCGGCTTGAATTTTAGCTAAAATATCTTCTACTTCCTGTATTTTATCTTTTGGATATTTTTCATTAGGTATCACACCTAATGCTTGGTTGTATTTTGCAACTGCTGCTTGATAATTTTCTCCTAATAATTCGGCATCTGCTTCGTCAATTAAAGCATCAAAATAATCTCTTTTCTTTTTTTCTGATTCAGCAGCCAACTCCTCTTCTTGAGCTTTTTTCTCTATTGCTTTTAAGATTGCTGCAATTTCTACCAGTTTATCTTTTGGATATTTTTCATTTGCTTTTACATCTATTGCTTCGGTATATTTTTCAGTTGCTTCATCGTATGTTTTTATTGCGAAAGCATCATCTCCAGCTTTGATTAAGGCATTGTATTGATCATCAATTTCTTTCTGTGCCTGTATTTTTGCCTCATTTTCTTCTTTTTCTTGAGCTAGTTTTTCTAAAATACCTTCAATTTCATCTAATTTTTCTTGAGGATACTTTTCATTCGCTTTTACTTTTAATGCAGCATTATAATTGGTCTTGGCTTTTTCATAAGCTGCACCAGTAAAAGCATTGTCAGCGGATGCAATAAAAGCGTTGTATTTATCATCCAACTCTTTTTGAGATTGAACTCTAGCCAATTCTTCTGCATTTTTGTCGGCTAACTCTTTTAAAATTGCTTTAATTTCAGCTAACTTATCTTTTGGATATTTTTCTAAAGCTTTTAATGTTAACGCTTTTTCGAAAGCAATTTGTGCTGCTTCGTACTTTTCGGTATCAAAAGCTTTATCTCCTTGCTCAATTGCTGTAGTGTATTCTTGGTCTAATTTTGCTGCTGCATTAACAATGGATTCTATCTCTGCCAATTTATCTTTTGGATATTGTTCTTCCTTTTTTAAATTAGATGCTTCTTGATAATCGGATTTTGCATCTTCATAATTTTTACTTTTAAAGGAAGCATCAGCAGTGGTGATTAATTTGTTATAATCTTCTTGTAATTGTTTTAGTTCAGCTAACAACTTCATTGCTCCTTCAATTTTATCTTTAGGATAAGATTCCTGAGGTTTAAATGTTAGTGCTATTTTGTAAGAGTCGATTGCTTTTTGATAATTTTTATTTTTTAATTCGCCATCAGCTTGAGTAATAGCATCACTATATCCTTTTTCATTTTTATTGAGTTCTAACAGAATATTTTCAATCTCTTTTATTTTATCAGTAGGATATTTTTCATCCGTTTTTATTGTTGAGGCTTTTTGATATGCAACTTTAGCATCATTATATTCTTTGTCGTTAAACTTACTATCTGCCAAAGCAATTGCATCATTGTAGGCTTCATTCGTTTTTTGTTCATTGGCAATAATCGTTTCTATTTCTTTGAGTTTATTTTTAGGATATATTTCTTTCTCTTTTAAATCAGAAGCTTTTTGGTAAGATGTTGTTGCTTTTGTCCATTCCTTTTTTTGAAATGCAGCATCTCCTTCTGTAATGGCATCTGCATAAGCTTTATTGGCAGACTCATTTTTATCTACCTGAGCTTTTATTTCGGCTATCTGTTTAGTTGGATAAGTCTCTGTTGGAAAAATAGAAACTGCTTTTTCATACAAAGGTTTTGCTTCATCCCATTTTTCAGCAGTAAACGCTTTATCAGCCGAAGCAATGGCTTTGTCATATTCCGCTTGCTTTAGTTTTCTTTCTGCCTCTTGTTGTTTTAGTCTTTGTGCTAATTCGGTTTTAAGTCGATCTAATTCTTTTTGTATCGACTTGGTGTATTCGGGGTCATAATCCATATAACCGGTAGCTGGATTAAATGCAACTTTTGCAATGGGCTGATTTAAGATAGACACATCTAAACCTTCTATTGGTTCAAACAAATTCATCTCCATTGGAAAATCGAAACCAAATTTAGCATCTTCGGGTGGAACATTTTTGGTAGATAATTCTATTCTTTTGGTAACATGCCCTGGCATTGAAAATTCAATAACATAAATAGCATCGGGAAGTAATGCAACTTCAAATTTTCCTGTTTCGGGAGAAGTTAAGGTCTTGAATACAGCACCATTTCTTTTTACGGTGATGGTTGCTCCTTCTAATCTTTTATTGGTTTCTTCTTTTTTTACAGAGCCCATCACATCAAGCGTCCATTGAGCATTAGATACGTCGGCTACTAGCAAAAACAGAACTGCCATTGCTAAACTAAACCATTGATATGAGCGTATTTTTTTCACCTCAACAAAGTGTTACACCAATTGTATTTATTAAATAGTCCAATACTATTTTATAAATATACAATGGTTAATGCCGATGCAATAGATTTTTAGTTCAATTTATTGAACCATTAAATATATGCTTTCGGTATTAACTAACAAAGGTCGCAAATTCATATTAAAATCCACAATAAATAGACCAAAATATACACGATACCCATAACAAACGAAATAGCTTGTTTATTGTTATGTTAGTTCATCACTATTTTAAAGGTGCTTTTTTGGAAGAAAATCCATAAAAATTCAGCTATCGTTTGTGTCCTCACAAACGATGTTTATTATGTTTGTGAGGACACAAACAAAGGCAGGAAAATATACAATGGTTAATGCCGATGCAATAGATTTTTAGTTCAATTTATTGAACCA
>PFUQ01000020.1 GCA_002790175.1 Flavobacteriales bacterium CG_4_9_14_3_um_filter_32_8 | reverse complement strand
CTCCGTTTAATTTTTATATTTGTACCGGAATTATTTTTGATGAGGTATTTTTGGACAATCACTTTTATGTTTATAATTCATTTTTCTTTTGCACAAAAAGAGAAAGACTCTATTGTTGTCAAAAAAATAATTGATGCAGTTCGAGTTCAAGAAGCTCCAAAAATTGATGGAATATTAGATGATGAAGTGTGGAAAAAAGCACCAATAGCTACCGATTTTATTCAAAACGAACCAAATCCTGGAAATAAACCTTCTCAAAAAACTGAAGTAAGAGTGTTGTATGACAATACTGCATTGTATATTGGAGCAACAATGTATGATGTTTCTAAAGACAGCATTATGCGACAACTGAGCCAACGCGATGAAGAAGAAAACACTGATTTATTTGCTGTTTTCATAGATACCTACAATGATGGTCAAAATGGGTATGGCTTAGTGGTACATCCAACAGGAGTTCAATGGGATGCAAAATATTCTGAAGCTCAAGGTCAAGATATTTCGTGGAATGCTGTTTGGATAAGTGAAGTTTTTATAGATGAGAATAATTGGTATGTTGAAATGAAAATTCCTTATTCAGCCATTCGTTTTCCAGAAAAACCAATACAGGAATGGGGAATTAATTTTGCTCGAAAAATTAGACGGCTAAGAGAGTTTAGTTATTGGAATTCTGTAAATCCAGAAGTAAATGGTTTTGTCAATCAGTGGGGGAAATTGGCTGGAGTTTCTGATATCGAAGCCCCCGTTCGTTTATTATTTTCTCCTTATGTTTCAGGTTATTTAGAACATTACCCTTATAATGTTTCAGGAAAAAGCAATTATTCTCAATCCTTTAATGGAGGTATGGATGTGAAATATGGCATTAATGATGCGTTTACGTTAGACATGACTTTGATACCAGATTTTGGACAAGTTCAATCGGATAATCAAGTGCTAAACCTTTCCCCATTTGAAGTGCAATTTAATGAAAACCGTCCATTTTTTATGGAAGGAACAGAACTATTTAATAAAGGTGATTTATTCTATTCTCGTAGGTTGGGAGGGACTCCAATTGATTATTATTCTCCTTATAACCAATTAAATAATAATGAAGAAGTAATCGAAAACCCAGCAGAAAGTCAGTTGTTAAATGCTACTAAAATTTCTGGAAGAACAAAAAATGGGTTAGGAATTGGCTTTTTTAATGGCGTTACTAAATCGATGTTTTCCACTGTAAAAGACACCATTACTGGACAAACCAGAGAAGTGTTAACCGACCCATTAACCAATTACAATGTGTTGGTATTCGACCAAACTTTAAAAAACAATTCTTATGTTTCCTTAATAAATACCAATGTAACTAGAAGAGGAAGTTTTTATGATGCCAATGTTACAGGGGGAATGTTTAAATTGAACACCAAAACCAATGTATATGCTGTATCAGGAGGAGCAGCACTTTCTCAAAAATATTATCCAACCGACTCTCTTGGATTGGGACACAGAACTGTTCTTGATTTTAAAAAAGAAGGTGGTAATGTAAAATTTGGTGTGGGTTATAACGAAATGAGTGATACTTATGATCCTAATGATTTAGGATTTTTATACAACAACAATGAAAGAAGTGGATATCTATTTTTTGCTTACAACATTTACAAACCTTTTTGGAAACTGCTTCAGTTTTGGTCAGATATCAATGTATATAATACCAGATTATACAATCCTAACAAATTTACTGATTTTAATATTTCTTTAAATTTAGGTTCAACATTTAAAAATTGGCTTTCTGCAGGAGCATTTTATATCGCTGAACCCATAGAAACTTATGATTTTTACGAACCGCGAGTTTGGGGACGGTTTTATACCCTAGCAACCAATCATAATATTGGAGGGTGGTTTTCTTCTGATTATAGAAAAAAATTTGCACTCGACATGAATATGAATTTCAGAAAGTTTGATACCAAAGGTAGATATCGGCTAAATATAACTGGAGGACCAAGACTAAGATTTAATGATCATTTCTCTATGGTTTACACCATAGGTCGTTATCAATTTGTTAATGATGAAGGAGCAGCACTCGATTTAAACGGAAGCGGAACTCTTATTGGCAATGATATTATTTTTGGCAAACGCAATCAAACTACCTACGAAAATGTTTGGTCGGCAAGTTATATTTTTACCAATAGAATGGGATTAACATTACGGGCAAGGCATTATTGGTCAACCGTAAATTACAACTCATTTCATGTGTTGGACGAAAATGGATATCTGACATCCTCCAATTATGATGGGTTAGATGCCAATGGGGAATCGTTACATAACACTAATTTTAATGCGTTTAATGTTGATATGGTTTACCGTTGGGTTTTTGCTCCAGGTAGCGAAATAAGTTTAGTGTATAAAACTTCGCTTTTGGCTTTCAATAATAATGTTGCTGCTTCGTATTCCGATAATTTTAAAAAAACTATGGAAGAACCACAAGCACAAAGCTTGTCGTTAAAAATATTGTACTACATCGATTACTTGTCTTTGAAAAGAAAAAAGGATTAATTCTTTTAAATATCAATTCAAATCTGCTTAATTCCAACAACTTTCTTACTTTTATAGTATGAAAAAAGTTTTATCCATTTTATTACTAATTAGTTCCATCACCATTTCAGCACAAACCGAAATTGTTGCGAACCCTGGCGAATATGTGGAAGCAGAAAATTACGGAGGAAGTGTTGAGTTAAAAAGATTTCTTCAACAAGAAATGAATTACCCACAAACGGCCTTGGCAACCAAAACTGAAGGAACTGTTGAATTATCGTTTGTGGTGGATAGAGAAACAGCTAAAACAAGTATGTTTCATATAAAAAAATCAGTTTCCAAAGAATTAGATGCTGAAGCGATACGTTTATATCACCTCTTATTATTCAATCCTTCTTATTACAGGGGCGATAGAGTAACGACTTACAGTACTTTAAAAATTAAATTTTCAATAAGTAGTTATAAGAATTATTGTAAAAAGAGAGGCTACGATAATAGTGTGCTTACTGACAATGAAATAGACACTTCTAACATTATTTATAAAGACAATGAAGTACAACTTAAACCCAAAATGATTTTTAAAGATACACTAGATAACATTTCTACATTTATTCGTAAAAACCTTAAATATCCACAAGGAACTTTAAAAATGAGCTTAACAGGCGAAGTTAAATTGTCATTTGTTGTAGAACCTACTGGAAGAATTACCAACATTAAAGTGCTAAAAAGCTTGGGTGGAGGAGCCACCAATGAAGCCATACGATTATTGGTATTGTCGAAATGGAATCCAGCAGAAAAGGATGGGAAAAAAGTGAGGGTAGCCAAAAATTTTGAAGTTAATTTTAATTTAACCAACGATTCGGGCATTAATTATGTTCCAACTAGTTATTAAAAGCAACGACTAATCTATTACCTCAGTTAATTAAGCATAGAATTTTTGCGATTTGCAGAAATAGGTTATACTTTTGTCTTCCAATTTAAAATATGATGATGAAACAGTTGTTCCCTAAAATTTTACTGATAGCCTTTTTTTTGATAAACGGATTAATTTTCGCTCAACAGGGAGTAAACTCTAAAATTGCAAACGAACACTTTAACGATGGAAATTTTAATGCTGCTTTAACCGAATATTTAACTTTATTAAAAACTACTCCCGAAGACCCTAAAATTAATTATCGAATAGGAGTTTGTTATTTAAACACCAATATCGATAAAGCAAAAGCGATTTCTTATTTAGAGAAAGTTTTAAAATTACCAGAACCTAACCCTAACACTTATTATTTATTGGGTAGAGCCTATCATTTTGCTTATCGATTTAATAACGCCATCGAAATGTTGGAGGAATTTAAAAACTTAAACAAAGGCGATAATGCAAATCTGTTGGATGTTGAAAAACAAATTGAATATTGTTATAATGCCATAGAAATTATGAAATTTCCGTTGGATGTTAGTTTTAAAAATTTAGGCACCACCATCAACTCAAAATACCCTGATTATTATTCGTTTGTTCCTTTAGATGAATCTTTTTTAATTTATAATTCGAAACGAGATGATGGAAGTAATCAGCTTCCAGATGGTAGTTTTAATTCTGAAATCTACATTTCTCATGTAAAAAATGGGAATTATATGAATGCTCGAAAGTTAGATCAAAATGTGAATACCTTAAATGGTTCGGAAGAAATTGTTGGTTTATCGGCAGACGGAAAACATTTATTATTTTATTACGATAATGAAGAAAATGTAGGTGATTTGTTTATTGCAGAATACGAAAATGAGCAAGTAAAAAACATCGTAAAACTACCCGAAGTCATTAATACCAAAAGTCAAGAAATTGCTGCTTCTATCTCTAAGTTTGGAGATGTGATTTATTTTGCAAGCAATATAGATGGCGGTTATGGTGGTGTTGACATTTATATGTCATTGTTATTACCAAATGGAGTATGGGGACCAGCACAAAATTTAGGACCCAATGTTAATACTAAATTTGATGAAGATTTTCCCAACATTACTGCTGATGGAAAAACTCTTTATTTTAGCTCTAAAGGACACACCAGCATGGGCGGATATGATATTTTTAAAGTTTCATGGAATCCTGTAAAAAGAAATTGGGGAGATGTTAAAAATATAGGCTACCCCATCAATACCCCTGAAGATAACATGAATTTTAGAGCTTCAGAAACAGGAAGAACAGGATACATTTCTGCTCTGCGGGCTGATGGTTTTGGCGATTTAGACATTTATAGTGTTACTTTTAATGAAGTTGACCCACAATATACTGTAATTAAAGGATATGTTAGTGTAGCAGATACCACCCAACGAATAAAAGATGTATTCATTTCTGTGATAGATTTACAAACTGACGAATTGTACGGCACGTATATGACTAACCCTATTTCTGGCAGATATATTATTATTTTACCCCCTGGTAAGTTTAATATATTGGTAGAGGTTCCTCGTTTTGAAATGCTAACAGAAGATATTGAAATATTTGATAAAAGCTCTTTTAGAAGTGTGATTAAAAAAGATTTTATTCTTAAACCTTCCAATTAGTTTTTTAACACTACATTATTCTTCAAACCCAATCCTTCTTTGAGGTGAGTGTTTTTAAAATTAGTTGTATCAGTTGTTATTTCTGCACTATAAAGATATCCTGAATTGGGTAAAGGCTCAACAACAATAGTTGAAGCATCATTTTTCAGAATTAACTTTATCCTTTCATCAACAGCTTTAGCATATTGTTGATGTACGCCAAAGTAAAAGATGTTCAAAAAAACAAGACCAATAACATTGCCAACTATGAGGTATTTTACAACTTCATGTTTTTGTTGATGGTAATTTCCTAACAAAAACAAATATCGAACTAAAATAAGTGCAATAACAACCGAAGAAGCAATTCCAGCTCTATCGGGTGACAAACCACCCAAGGCATACACCACCAATAATTGATTCATAATTACGGTTACAATAATTAGTAGAATACTCCAAAAAAAATCTTTTAATGGTCTAAAGTTTTCAACTAGATTTAACGAGTTAATTTTTTTACCCAATAAATAAAAGGAAATACCTAAAAATAGGGCAGGAATAAATGTTTTGTGAATAGAAAAAAACAAAAATTTAATAACGCTATATCCTGTGTACAAAACAAGATTAATTACACTTAAATTTGGTGTAATTAAATCTCGGTGTGTTGTTCCATCACTTAAAAAATTAATTAAAAAAGCAGAAATAATTACTGCCAAACCCAACCCAGAAATGAAAATCTCTTTTTTCTTAAGGATTAATAGTAAACAGGCAACAATAATAAAAAAAGTTAATGGCTCGTTGGCTCCTCCAATATAGAGGACACTTAAGACAAATATCAAATAATCGAACCATTTTTTTGTTTTTATAAAAAACAAGCTGAAAGCAAAAAAGAAAGCAATAGTACTCCAAAAATAAACAACCGATGAAGTGAACCAAAACCATGTATCGTTTGGTGTTATGGTGCAAAAAAACAATACCCCAATAAAAATTACAGCATACGTTAAAATGGTTCTATTTTGAAATTGCAATTGATAAAATATATTGATAGAGTTGAATAAGCGAGCAACACCAATGTAGAGTAATCCAAATGATATGAGGTTGAAAAATGTTAAAAAATAGGGGAGTTGATTCAATTTTAAAAAAGATAACAATAAAAAGTTGGAAGTCCACCTACCGTGCCATTGGTAATAAAGATGACTATAAATTTCATTAAAAGAAGCAGTTTTTAATTGCCCTATAAAATGGTAATCATCTATTGCAAAGCGATTAAAGTAGGATGTAAGAACTAAAAAAGAAATAAACAATAATGATTGGATATTGATAAGATATAATAATTTTTCCTTCATTATCTTTCTTTAAAAAACAGTGTTTAATAGTTAGATTCCGCTTAAAAGCGGAATTAGTTCAACTAATCACGCTAAAGCGTGAATTTTCACTAAGTTATCAAACATTATTAACAACACTTGAATAAACTTTCTTTTTCTACGAATTTTGTTGGGATAAAAATAGCGTTTTATGCAGCAATATTTAGATTTATTAGACCATATTTTAACGAAAGGTACTCAAAAGGGCGACCGAACAGGCACAGGAACCATCAGTTGTTTTGGTTATCAAATGAGATTTGATTTGAGTGAAGGTTTCCCTTGTTTAACCACAAAAAAATTGCATTTAAAATCCATTATCCACGAGTTGTTGTGGTTTATTGCTGGCGATACCAACATTAACTATTTACAAAAAAATGGCGTAAAAATATGGGACGGTTGGGCAAATGAAAATGGCGATTTAGGACCCGTTTACGGCTATCAATGGCGAAATTGGAATGGAGACGGAATAGATCAAATTACTGAATTGATTGAACAAATAAAAACCAATCCAAATAGCCGTAGGTTGTTGGTTTCTGCATGGAATCCAAGTGTAATGCCCGATACCTCTAAGTCGTTTGCTGAAAATGTTGCCAATGGAAAAGCTGCTCTACCACCTTGTCATGCATTTTTTCAGTTTTATGTAATGGATGGAAAACTTTCTTGTCAGCTTTACCAGCGAAGTGCCGATACTTTTTTAGGAGTGCCTTTTAACATTGCTTCTTATGCTTTGTTTACGATAATGGTTGCTCAGGTTTGCAACTTAAAACCTGGAGATTTTATTCATTCTTTTGGAGATGTACATTTATACAACAATCACATGGAGCAAGCAAAGTTACAGATGACTAGAACTCCCAAAAAATTGCCAACAATGAAAATTAATCCAAACGTCAACAGCATTTTTGATTTTAAGTTTGAAGATTTTGAATTGGTGGGTTACGAACCACATCCTCATATAAAAGCATCGGTATCATTGTAAGTTGTCAATAGTCATTAGCCAATAGTCATTAGTTAGTAATATTTTATAACTCTAAAC
>PFUQ01000053.1:5188-7451 GCA_002790175.1 Flavobacteriales bacterium CG_4_9_14_3_um_filter_32_8 | reverse complement strand
GCCAAGCGACTATTGTTAGATGTACACCATAGGGTAGATGATGACTTCCTACAAAATTATCTAAATGAATTTTGCTACAAATTCAATCGAAGGTATCTTGAAAATCAATTTGATAGACTAATGATAGCAGCTGTATCTCATCGATGGAATTACCTTGGGGAAGTTAACGGATAAGCATATTATTTATTTTACTTCATTAGGATTTTGTTTTGGAGCATCTTATCTTTTATTATTGTTATTTAAAATTGACTATAAGAGCTCTGTAATAAAATGGAAAAATTATCAACTGCTTTTTAAAATCTCCTGTGTTTTTATTTTATTTCTTTATTCGATTAAAATTATTTCAAGAAATATAGATTGGCAAGACGAACTCACTTTATTTAGAAAGGATGTAAGCAATTTTGATGATTCATGTAATTTAAATTACATTACAGCAAACAAACTTTCCAAGCAACTAGCCCAAACACCAGTTGGAGCAGAAAGAAATTCATTAATCAGTGAAGCAACTTTTCATTTTAAAAGAACAGCTGAGTTAATGAAAGAAGGTACAGATATTTATTTGCAAGATGATATCACATTAAATAATCTTGGAAGAATTTATGTCGATGTTTTTAATGATGCTAACCTTGCACAACCAATTTTTAAGAGAGTAATTACTGTTAATCCCGAAAATGAAATCGCAAAATATAACTATGCTTATTGTTTTGAAAAAAGAAATTTACCAGATTCAGCCATTTTTTGGTATGAAAAGATGATGAGTAATAATTCTAATTATTTTTTAATTTTCACAAGACTTCACGAATTGTATCACTTCAAAAAAGAATATAAAAAAGCCATTATCAGTGATGGAATAGCTTTAGCCATTGACTCTACAAAAATTGGACTGTATATAAACTTAGGTAACTCTTACATGCTAAATGAAGACACCATTGAAGGTTTAAAATATTTTGAAACTGCTGCAACCAAACCACCATTAGATTACGTCTTACTGCAAAATGTTGCTAATGTTTTTAAAACAATAGGTGACACTAATAAAGCAATTTATTATGAAGAAAAATCAAGAATAGTAAGGGGTGAAATGAAATGATTAAAATAAAAAAGTTGCTCAGTATTAAACTTTATAATATATTTGTTATCCTCTTTACTTAATTATATTAACAATAAACAAAAATTTCTAATTGATATATATTATGAAAACAAAAAAACACTTAATTATTCTAACGCTGAGTATGTTTGTTTTCCCATTGTTGGGAATGTCTCAATCAGCTAATAAACCAGAAGCAACAGCATTTACTTTTAACGATTCTTGGCGACCTGTAAATAAATTTTCGGCCTCAGAAAATAAGACTCAACTAGGTAATAATTTAGTTGCAGCACCTTCATTGACTAATGTTTTGAATGGAGTTTCATTTTATTCAAAAAACAGCGAATGTAATGCAGAAAAAATGGTAATATTAAAACTTATCAATTCAAATAGTTATGATGTCCAAATATCATGGCAGATGAGTCCAACTTCACCAAAAGTAGTCGTTATAGTTCCTGCTTTAAAGGATTACGAGGGTTCTTGTGCTCCAGACGATAAAAACAAAGCAAAATTAGTCATTATTAAACCAAGCGAATCTAAGAAAGGTGAGGCTATGAAATATGCTCTTTCACACATTAGTGTAGCAGAAGTAAAATAATTTACTATCTAAATAATATTTTGTATTTTTTTAAAATATTTGATTATGAAACGATTTAAACTACTTTTTGTTCTATTTACTTTTTCATTTTTTGGTTCAACTTTAACGAATCATTTAAAAGCTCAAACAGCAACTGCAACAATTACTTATGGGGGTTTTCAAGCCTGTGGTGGATGTACTGTTTGTGGTGCCGATTATTGGTGCTTTAATACGCTATCTAGTTATTGCGGTAACACGGCTACTTGTGGAACGCAAACATTTATGGATCCTGTTCCTGCAGGAAACATTGTAACCAACATAGCAATAAGTTATTATTCTGGTCAATGTACTGGTGGTAGTTTAACTGCTACTATTAATGGAAATACGTTTCCTACTGTCTTTGAAGGAAACACAGGATGTCCTTGTTCAGGCATGCCCTGCGGAACTTCTGCTACAACAGGCTCTACATTTCCATGTGGTGTGCCTGCCTATAATTATGGGGCATTAAATAGCTTACAAATGTGTACGGGAGCAAACGTATGTATTAATGCTGTAGTGCTTACTATGACTTATGCTCCTGCCAATCAGGCGTCTCCTGCTAC
>PFUQ01000053.1:0-5179 GCA_002790175.1 Flavobacteriales bacterium CG_4_9_14_3_um_filter_32_8 | reverse complement strand
GGCAATTAGTGGAACAACACCTGTTTGTGTTGGAACTTCTTACACCTATTCGATACCTGCTGTTGCCAATGCGAGTAGTTATACTTGGACTGTTCCCGCCGGTTGGGTGATTAATTCTGGTCAAGGAACGACCACGATAACCGCCACACCAGGCGGTGTAGGAAATATTTGTGTTACAGCCTCTAATTTATGTGGAACGAGTGCCCAAACATGTTATGCGGTTACGTTAAACACTCCATCAACAGCACCGACTAGTGCAACACCAAGCCCTAATCCAATATGTGCAGGATCATCCACTACATTAACTGTTGGTGGTGGTGCTCTTGGAGTAGGTGCAAACTGGAATTGGTATTCAGGAAGTTGTGGAGGAACATTTGTAGGTTCTGGTTCCTCTATTGTTGTATCTCCAGGTTCAACAACTACTTATTACGTATTAGCTCAAGGAACATGCAATACAACATCTTGTGCATCAACCACAGTAACAGTAACTCCATTTGTTACACCAACCTTTACTGCGGTTTCTCCAATATGTAATGGAGGTGCTTTGGCGGCATTACCAACTACATCCAATAATGGAATTACAGGAAACTGGTCTCCTGCAATAAACAATACAACTACAACAACCTACACATTTACGCCTAATGCAGGGCAATGTGCAAATAGCACTACGATGACGATAACCGTAAATCCGAATGTTACTCCAACTTTTACAGCAGTAAATCCAATTTGTAGTGGTGATGCTTTAGCAGCTTTACCAACAACGTCTAACAATGGAGTTACAGGAAACTGGACTCCAGCAATGAATAATACAACAACAACAACTTATACGTTTACTCCTTCTGTTGGACAATGTGCAACCACTACTACAATGACAATTACTGTTACGCCAGGAGTTACACCTACGTTTACAGCAGTAAATCCAATATGTAGTGGAGATGCTTTGGCTGCTTTGCCAACAACATCCAACAATGGAATTAATGGAGCATGGTCACCAGCAATCAATAATACTACTACAACAACTTATACGTTTACACCAACTGCAGGACAATGTGCAGCTAACACTACGATGACGATTACCGTTAATGCTCCTACTGTTCCTACATTTACTGCAGTTTCTCCAATATGTAGTGGAGACGCATTAGCGGCTTTACCAACAACATCAACTAACAGCATTACTGGAACATGGTCACCAGCAATTAACAATACCACAACAACAACTTATACATTCACACCAACTGTAGGACAATGTGCAAGTACTACCTCGATGACGATAACCGTAAATCCAATTGTTACACCAACTTTTACGGCAGTATCTCCAATATGTAGCGGTGCAGCATTGGCGGCATTACCAACATCCTCTAACAATGGAATAACAGGAAACTGGACTCCAGCGTTAAATAATACAACCACAACAACCTATACGTTTACTCCATCAGTTGGACAATGTGCAGTATCAACAACAATGACCATAACTGTAAATCCTAATGATGACGCCAATTTTTCTTACACATCTAGTACTTATTGTTTAACAGGGGCAGACCCAACAGCAACAATTACTGGAACAGCAGGAGGAACATTTACTATAACCCCATCGGGAGTCATTAATGCTAGTAATGGAACAATAGATTTAAGTGCATCAGGATTAGGTTCTTATACGGTAACTTATAACACGACTTCTGCAGGAAATCCTTGTCCAAGTTCTACCACGTTCTCAATTACAATAACATCAGCACCAACAGCAGGGTTTAGTTATGATGCACCTAACTATTGTCAAAATGCAACAGCACCAATACTAAGTTATAATCCTGGAGCAAGTGGTGGAGTCTTTACTGCTAATCTGGTAGGTTTGAGTATCAATTCGGGGACAGGAGCAATTAATTTAGCTGCAAGCACACCTGGTATCTATATCGTTTATAATAGCATTGTTGCTTCAGGAGGTTGTGCTCCTGCATTAGATTCAACAACTATTGAAATATATCCGATGTACACAACTCCACAAACAACAGCGATTTGTCAAGGAGATAGCATTTTACTTGGAGGATCAAATCAAACTTCAGCAGGAATATATTATGATACTTTAAATACCACTTTAGGCTGTGATAGTATTATTGCAACTACATTAACTATTAATCCAATTGCAAACACAGCTCAATCATTATCAATTTGTCAAGGAGATAGTATATTATTAGGGGGAGCATATCAAACTTTAGCGGGAATATATAATGACACATTGCTAACATCACTAGGTTGCGACAGTATCATTGTTACTACTTTAACTATTACACCACTTAATACAATAACTCCAGACCCAATTGTCCCAATTTGTGCTAATGATCCACTAATACTTACTGCAACAGGAAGTGGAGCAGGAACAATAACTTGGTACAGTGACGCCAATGGAACAACAGTTATTGGAACTGGAAGTCCTTTAACGATAACAAATCCAGGAATAGGAACTTACACCTATTATGTAAACGAAGCAGGAACATGCTCTAGTAACATAGATTCTGTGGTAGTTGTAGTAGGAGGAGTAAATGCTGTTATTAATGCTACGCCATTAACAGGAGCAATTCCATTAAATGTATTTTTTGGAAACAATAGTACAACAGGTTCAGGAATTGTTTATTCTTGGGATTTTGGAGACGGAAATACTAGTAACCAGTTTGAGCCAAGTAATGTTTATAATAACATTGGAGATTATACAGTTATATTAATTGTAACAGATGGAATTTGTTATGACACAGCTTCTATAACTATAGATGCATTTGGTGAATCAGTAATTCTTATTCCAAATGTATTTACACCAAATGGAGATGGATCAAATGATGTGTTTACAGTAGAAGGAGAAAACTTAGAATCAGTAGAAGGTGAAATTTTTAATAGATGGGGACAAAAAATGTTTACTTGGAGTAATGTAAAAGGATATTGGGATGGAAGAACACTTTCTGGTTCTGAAGCACCTGATGGCACCTATTTTTACATCATTACAGCCAAAGGTTTTGATGGTATAGAATATTTTAAGAAGGGAGGATTTAGTTTAATTAAATAATCTACTAATTCATCCTAAATAATAAAATTTTAGCATTTTATAAGGATTTAAAATCATCAATTCGTCAAGATTAGAATTGACGAACTGATGGTTTTGTTTTATCAAAATTATCCCAACAACTTTCTAACATCCAATTTCTCATTTAATAGAGCCGTTATTTCTGTGCTATTAATTCGTTGTTGTAGCATGGTATCTCTATCACGAATAGTAACGGTATTATCTTCTAAAGTTTGGTGGTCGATTGTGATACAAAAAGGAGTTCCAATCGCATCTTGTCGTCTATAGCGTTTTCCTGGTGAGTCTTTTTCATCGTACTGACAATTGAAATTATATTTTAAATTATCCAAAATTTCTCTCGCTTTTTCAGGCAAACCATCTTTACGGGTTAAAGGCATAATCGCTACTTTAATGGGTGCTAATATGGCGGGTAATTTTAATACTACCCTTTCTGAACCATCTTCTAAGGTTTCCTCTTTATAGGAAGAAGAAAGAATTGCCAAAAAAGTTCGGTCCAATCCAACAGAAGTTTCCACCACATAAGGCACATAACTTTCGTTGAGTTCGGGATCAAAATAGTGTAATTTTTTACCTGAAAATTTTTCATGCTGTTTTAAGTCAAAATCTGTTCTAGAATGAATCCCTTCTAATTCTTTAAATCCCATAGGAAAATCAAATTCAATGTCACAGGCAGCATTGGCGTAATGAGCCAATTTTACGTGGTCATGAAAACGATAATGTTTTTTGTCTATCCCTAAAGCAGTATGCCATTTAAGTCGTTGCTCTTTCCAGTATTCATACCATTTCATTTCTTCTCCGGGGCGAACAAAAAATTGCATTTCCATTTGTTCAAATTCCCTCATTCTAAAAATAAACTGACGAGCAACAATCTCGTTTCTAAATGCTTTCCCGATTTGTGCAATACCAAAAGGAATTTTCATTCGTCCTGTTTTTTGAACATTGAGGTAATTTACAAAAATACCTTGAGCTGTTTCTGGCCTTAAGTAAATAGTATTTGCAGTATCGGCTACAGAGCCTATTTCGGTACTAAACATTAAGTTAAATTGCTTCACATCTGTCCAGTTTTTTGAACCACTTAGCGGACAAGCAATTTCTAAATCTTCAATTAAAGTTTTAACCCCAGCTAAATCCTCACTGTTCATACACTCCTTAAATCGAGCATTGATTTCATCAATTTTAACCTGATTTCTTAACACATTTGGGTTGGTAGTTCTGAATTGTTGTTCATCAAAAGCAGCACCAAAACGCTCTATTCCTTTTGCAACATCCTTTTCAATTTTTAAACGAATTTTTTCTATATGCTCCTCAATCAATACATCTGCACGGTATCTTTTTTTCGAATCTTTATTGTCGATTAATGGGTCGTTAAAAGCATCAACATGCCCGGAAGCTTTCCAGATAGTAGGATGCATAAAAATTGCAGAATCAATTCCTACAATATTTTCGTGCATATTTACCATCGCTTTCCACCAATAATCTTTGATATTTTTCTTTAGCTCACTTCCCATCTGACCGTAATCGTAAACGGCAGATAAACCATCATAAATTTCACTCGATTGAAAAACATACCCATACTCCTTTGCGTGAGATATGATTTTTTTTAAATTGTCTTCATTTGTTGCCATGTGGCAAAAGTAACATACATTTTTATAACTTTGTTCATCATTTACAAATAATCAGGTTATGAAAAAATTACTTATTATTCTTGCAGTTTTTATCTCTTTTACTGCTTTTTCTCAACAAAAAGAATTGACTTTAAGCGATGCGGTTCTTTCTTATGCGAATGGATTAAACCCAAAAAATTTACAAAATTTACAATGGGTCAACGGAACTACTAATTATATTTATTTAGAAGGAAACGAATACAATATTAAAACTGCTGCTGGAAAAATTGTAATGAAAGTTGGGTTAGAAAAGTTTAAATCAACTTTTCCTGAATTAAAAAGAGTTCCTTCAATTATAGCAATATCAGCTACCGAAATGGTGTTTGAAAATGAAAATCAAATCGTTCATTTTGATTATAGAAAAGGAACTGTAATCAATAAAATAGTTGTTGATGAAAATGCAGAAAACAAAGATTATAATTATAACCAAACCGCATTAGCATTTACC
>PFUQ01000007.1 GCA_002790175.1 Flavobacteriales bacterium CG_4_9_14_3_um_filter_32_8 | reverse complement strand
ATAAATGTGGTGGTTGTGCTGAAGCTAGAGGGTTGAAAAATGTTTCACTCATTGAAGGAGCAGAAATAAGCACTATGGCTGAATTGACCAACTGGGTGGTAGATAGTGATAAAGTTTTGGTATTCTAAACCCACGCTTCTTTCTGTCATGCTTTTTGTGCCCCTACACACGAACAAAAAGATATGCCAGAATCAGACCTACAGTTACAAAAAAATCTCTCGCTTTCGCAAAAATTAAATCTTTCCCTGTAAGTGTAGTCTTCCCACTCGTTCTAATTATTTTCATTATAAATGTATGCTGGTACCACGAGTTAAAAAACTCGCAGTAGCAAGGGGAGTTAAGTTACTCTTAAATTTCATCAAAAATTCAGTTTTTCATCCTTAAATATAAGTTTCTTTCTTCTTTAACAGCAGCATGTTGAAAAGAACAACTTAGTACAAGTAGAATTCGCAGCACCTTTCCTTATCATTACATATTCTAATACAAACATGCTATGAGCAACAAATATGCTATTCTATTTATTTTCATTTCATCTGTTTTTCTTTGCTCTTGCGGAGGAGATGAAAGTTCTAATAATAATTCTGATAAAAAAGTATTTAGGTACAATGAATCTGAAGGTATTACCTCTTTAGACCCTGCCTTTAGTAGAAATAGAGAAACGATATGGGCATGTAATCATCTCTATAATGGTTTGATTCAGATGGATGATGATTTAAAAATACAACCAAGCATTGCCTATCAATGGGAAATTTCTGAAGATGGAAAAACCTATACTTTTCATTTGAGAAACGATGTTTATTTTCATGACCACGAACAATTTAAAAACGGTAAAGGCAGAAAAGTGGTTGCCAGCGATTTTGTTTATAGTTTTAACCGAATTATTGATTCCAAAGTTGCCTCTCCTGGTGCATGGTTATTTAATAACATAGATTTTACCGAAGAACATAATTTTAAGGCTTTCGAAGAACTTAATGACAGTACGTTGAATATCTATTTAGAAAAACCTTTCCCTCCTTTTTTAGGTATTTTAACCATGCAGTATTGCTCTGTAGTCCCTCAGGAAATTATTGAATACTACAAAAATGATTACAGAAATAACCCTGTAGGAACAGGTCCTTTTAAATTTAAAATGTGGGATGAAGGGAATAAAATGGTACTTACAAAAAATGAAAATTATTTTGAAAAAGATGAAAAAGGAATTCGATTGCCTTACATTGATGGAGTCGCCATAACGTTTATTAAAGATAAAGAAATAGAATTTCTTAAATTTTTAAATGCTGAATTAGATTTTGTGAATGGACTAGATGGTGATCTTAAAGGTGAAATTTTCACAAATGATGGGAAACTTATTCCTGAACAACTAGGTAAATTTAATTTACTCACCTACCCACAGTTAAATGTTGAATATTTAGGAATTTTAGTAGATGAAGATTTAACTATCGTTAATAAAAGTCCACTTAGGAAAAAAATGGTTCGACAAGCTATCAACTATGGTTTTGATAAAAAAAGTATGATGTCATTTTTAAGAAAAAATATTGGAACTCCAGCAACCGCTGGATTTATTCCGAAAGGATTGCCTTCTTTTGATGAGAACATTGTAAAAGGCTATGAATACAATCCTGCAAAAGCAAAAGATTTATTGTACGCGGCTGGTTATCCTAACGGTGAAGGGATGCCAGAAATAACCCTTTACGCCACCAGCGAATACGTTGATTTGTGTGAATACATTCAACATCAATTAAAGGAAATTGGGTTTAAAATAAAAATTGATTTGAATCCTGCCATTACCCATGGAGAATTAGTAGCACGTTCAAAATTAAATTTCTTTAGAAAATCGTGGATGGCAGATTACCCCGATGCAGAAAATTATTTAGCTTTATTTTATAGTAAGAATTTCACTCCTCACGGTCCGAATTACACGCATTTTAAAAACTTTGAGTTTGACAAGTTGTATGAAAAATCGCAAGCAGAATCTAACGATTCTATCCGATATCATTATTACCAAGAAATGGATAAAATAATAATTGAAGAAGCTCCAGTAGTCCCTTTGTATTATGACGAAGTGGTACGATTAATTCGGAATAATATCGTTGACTTGGGCATCAACCCTGTTAATTTATTAACCTTAAAAAAGGTTAAAATTAATTAGCATCTTTTAGTCTTGATGTTCTCTACCTTTAATTTTATTAGTCTTGTAGTCTTTGTCTAACTTAAAATCATCTTCTAGTAAATCTTTAGAAGGAGTTTTTTCGAGTAATTCATCTAAGTTGGGCTGACCAGCATTTATCCATGCGGTGTACCAATAACTTCCCACCTTAATGATTGCTTGAGTTAATCTTCTTTCAACCATTCCGTTGAGCATATCGTGGTATTTGGTGGAATATTCTTCAGAGTAGGTTTTCATTAAAGAAGCTCCTCTATTTTCGAAGGTATATTTTTGGTCGGATGGAAATTCTTGGCTCAGCACTTTTTCTATATCTAACACGGAATCTTTTGCCGAAAAACTTTGTTGAACCACTTTCCACTCATCATCTTGAATATCATCTACATAAACTGCTCTACCTACAAAAAAATCGTAATCTTTAGCTTTCAATTCGGGCAATCTCGATTCCCAAAAACCGTGAATTCCCCGTTGCCCTGTTAATTGACCATTATAATTTTCGGTACAATGCAATGGAACGTGAGAATCGCCAATGTAATGACCTAAATCTGCTGATACTCTTAAAATCTGATCTACATTTTTTTCTTCAAAAGCTTTGGTTAATCTAATTACCATTAAATTAACGTGCCATGGAACTATACCATAAGCTTGCAAAGTATCATTAGAAAATTTTGCTACTGCATCGTTCCATTTTTTTGGAACCACTTCAAAGGGGTTATTCCCATTCACTATATAATGGTCAATATCGATGTAATGACGAGGAGCTTCACCTTCGGTTGAATATCTTCTTTTATCTGGATCTACAGCATGTTCAGTAATATATTCGATATTTTTTTTATAAAACTTTATCATTTCTGGAGGTAAGGTAAACACCGCCATTCTATTAATTTTTTTATGTCCAAAGAAGCCCCAAGAATAGCTCCATTCTTGAAAAAAAGAAATAGCAATGCCTAAAAAAATTAAGCTCAGCATATATTTATAAAAAAATTTCAACTTATTTCGAATTATTAGTAACAAATTCATTTCCTTTTAAAACAGGAACAATATTAGTTTTATCGAAAGTTAAACAATAAATAATATCTTCCTCCATATTTAATCGGCTTAATCTTTTTCGGTGAGAAGATTCACTAAGAAATCGATAGATATTGTCTTTTGCCGTATTATAAACATTAATAGCAGCAAGGCTAGAATCAGACAATCTGGTAAACCTTAAATTTTGAGAGATGCGTTCGGCAACTGCTCCTGCGAATAAAGTATCTTCTAAATTAAAACGATCTTTCCAACCAGCACAAAGTAGTAATACATCTTTGTCTTCTTTTTCTACAAAATCGCATAAGGCAGTAAAATTGGTAAAAGCACCAACAACAACCCTACTAGCACTTTTTGCCATTTCGATGGCTTTTGTGCCATTTGTAGTTGTTAATACTATCGTTTTATCTTTATACTTTCCATCTTTAAAAGTTAGAGGAGAATTTCCAAAATCAAATCCTTCCACAATTTCAGAATTTCTTTCAGCTCCTACAATATATCCTTGTTGTTTGTATTGATGGGCTTCTTCTAAAGTAGCTACAGTTATTAAACTTTTAATACCTCTTTCGAAAGCGGCACAAATAGCTGAAGTTGCTCTAAATATATCAATTACAACAACGGTGCAATTGGTGTTTTCAAAATATACAGGGAAAAGTGCAGGAGAAAAAATCACCTCCACTTTATTAGAATTTCCAGATGATTCTTCTGCCATTGAATTTTGAAATTGAAAATTAGAAATTAGAGATTAGAAAATCTCTAATTTCTAATTTCTAATTCATGAATAAAGTTATCCTTTATAAAAAGGCATACTTACCACTTTCGCTTTAATTTTTTTATCACGAATTAAGATGTAAATTTCTGAACCAATTTTTGAAAATTCAGTTTTTACATATCCCATTCCAATTGCTTTATTTAAGGATGGAGATTGAGTTCCAGAGGTAACTTCTCCAATAACATTGCCATTTGCATCAACAATTTGGTAATAATGACGAGGAATACCTCTGTCAATTAATTCAAAACCAACTAATTTTCTAGAAACTCCTTGTTCTTTTTGCTTTTTTAAATTATCTGAATTCACAAAATCTTTCGTAAATTTAGTAATCCATCCTAATCCTGCTTCAATAGGAGAAGTGGTATCGTTAATATCGTTTCCATAAAGGCAATATCCCATTTCTAATCGCAAGGTATCTCTACAAGCTAATCCAGCCATTTGCATGTTTACTTTTTTACCAGCTTCTTGTATGGCGTTCCACATGGTTAAGGCATCTTTATTCTCAAAATAAACTTCAAATCCTCCAGCGCCAGTATAACCTGTTGAAGAAACAATAACATTTTCTATTCCTGCGAAAGTTCCTCTTTGAACGGTATAATAAATCATATCTAAATCCATGTTAGTTAAGGGTTGAAGCATTTTTTGTGCATTTGGTCCTTGAACGGCTAACAAGCAAGTTTTATTGGAAATATCTTCAATATCAACATTGGTAGTATTGTGCATCACTAACCAATTCCAATCTTTATCAAGGTTAGCACCATTAACGACTAATAAATATTCATTTTTACCTAACATATAAACCAAAAGGTCGTCAACAATTCCTCCATCATTGTTTGGAAAACATGAATATTGCACTTTTCCAATGGTTAAAACAGAAGCATCGTTAGAGGTAATTCGTTGAATTAATTCTAAAGAGCCATCTCCTCTTACCATAAATTCACCCATGTGTGATACATCGAACACACCCACATTATTTCTTACGTTTAAGTGTTCATCTATTAAACCTGTATATTGTACAGGCATATTAAAACCAGCAAATGGAACCATTTTAGCTCCTAGGTCAACGTGTTTTTGTTTAAGATAAATATCTTTTAAATTTAATACTTCTTCCATTTTATATATTTTTTAGAAAAACAAATGTATTAAAATAAATATACAAGGAATCTTAAAAAGAAAAGGATTTTAAGATTAAAGGGAAATAAATAAAAAACTAGTGTTAATCTAGTTCTTCATAAATGGAATTATTGCTTTTAAATTCGGGAACTAAAGCCTTCATTTGAGATACGATTAGCTTGTTGTCTTGTTTGTTAAAACAATTAATTAATTTTTGAATTTTAGTAGTGATAAATTCAAAATCATACTCCTTCACTTTAGCAATCATAATCTGTTTATGATGAGTTGGCAAGGTATTTTCTTCGTTTGCTAAAAGTTCTTCGTACAATTTTTCTCCTGGTCTTAATCCCGTATAAATGATTTTGATATCTTTATCTAATGCTAAACCAGAAAGTTTAATCATTTTTTTTGCTAAATCAAGGATTTTAACAGACTCTCCCATATCAAAAATAAAAATTTCTCCACCATTGCCGCTTGTTCCTGCTTCTAGCACTAATTGACAGGCTTCGGGTATCGTCATAAAAAATCGAGTA
The DNA here is from genome assembly GCA_002790175.1 of Flavobacteriales bacterium CG_4_9_14_3_um_filter_32_8. Classification (GTDB taxonomy): domain Bacteria; phylum Bacteroidota; class Bacteroidia; order Flavobacteriales_E; family Vicingaceae. The sequence goes on along the minus strand of PFUQ01000007.1, from coordinate 1,714 downwards.
ATGTCAGGATGAGTGATGGTTACTGGTCCTCCATTTTCAATTTGTTGATGAAATCTAGGAATTACAGAACCATTTGAGCCTAAAACATTTCCAAATCTGGTGGTAATAAATTTTGTTTTTACAGTTTTTCCAAGCGATTGCGTATAAATTTCGGCAATTCGTTTACTAGCTCCCATCACGTTGCTTGGATTTACAGCCTTGTCGGTAGAAATCATTACAAATTTTTCTACGTTGTATTTGACCGCTAGATCGGCTACGTTTTTTGTGCCAAAAACATTGGTTAAAATAGATTCTGATGGGTTGTTTTCCATCATGGGAACATGTTTGTATGCCGCAGCATGAAATACTATTTCTGGTTGGAACGTTTTGAATAGGTTTTCTAACCGTTCTTTATTTCTAATATCACCAATTACTATTTCATAAGATAACTTATCAAAATCGTCTTTCAACTCCATTTCCATATCATAGAGCGGAGATTCTGCTTGATCTAAAAGAATAATTTTTTTAGGATGAAACTGAATAACTTGTCGAACAATCTCGCTTCCAATACTTCCTGCTGCACCAGTAACTAATATTATTTTATCGGTCAATTGGTTTTTTATATTTTCAATATTTAATGAAATGGGATTACGTTCCAACAATTCTTCAATTTGAATTTTTTTAATCTGCTTAAAACTTAATTCTCCATTAATCCAATCTGTAACAGGAGGAACATTCAGCACTTTTGTATCATAATTCAAACAACTATCTACCAATTTCTTTTTACGATCTGGAGATAGTTTCTGAACAGATATGATTAATTGTGCAACATCATTTTTGCTTAGTAGCTCATCTAATTTGTTAAATCCTTCAATGTGAACTCCTTCTAGTATTTTCCCTTCTTTTTTTTCATCATCATCAATAAAGGCTAAAACTTTATATTTTAATCCTGCATCCCTATCTAAAGTTCGTTTAGTAATAATCCCCGATTCACCAGCACCAAAAATAATTACACTTCTTTTTTCGCGATAAGGATTAATAATTTCGGAATACAACGCTTTAAACAATAACCGTAATGTAATCATCAAAAATAAGGAAGACATATAGTCGATGATGATGATGGAGAATGGTAATGGAAAAGTGCTATTAATTCCGTAAAAGTATATTAGGTTAATGATAACAAAAAGTAAGCTACCAGCTGTAATGGTAATAAATATACGTTGTGAATCTTTAGAACTGGTATGTTTTACAATGCTACGATGAGTTTTGGCAATTAAAAAGCTCAAAAAACGAATTGATAAGATAGCACCAAAAACAAACTTAAATCCTTTTATTTCTATTTCTGGTACGTTAAAATTGAAACGAACTAAATAGGCAATAACAATGGAGAACAAACAAAATAACAAGTCGATAACTAAGATGACCCATCGAGGCGTATTGTGTTGGAAAAGTATTCGAAAAGGATTCATAATTTTAATTTATTATCATCGGTTAAGAGATGATTTTTAGTAGTGTTTTAAAAATAATTTTGATGTCAGTAAAAGTAGTGTATTCGTTAATATACTTTAAGTTCAATTTTAACTTTGCAGGCATTATTTCATCTATATATGTTTTTTCTGGATTTTCTGATTTTCCCAACAATTCATTTTCATTAAAATATTCAATGCTTGCATAGTCAGTAATGCCAGGTTTTACTAATAAAACTTGTTGTTGCTCTAGGTTGTATAAGTCAACA
>PFUQ01000202.1 GCA_002790175.1 Flavobacteriales bacterium CG_4_9_14_3_um_filter_32_8 | reverse complement strand
AATCAGAGGTGTGTTTTTTAAATTGATGAATGGTAAAGTTGTTAAAAACAACAGTAATATCACTCACTCGGCACAGCCGAGTGAGTGTTGGAATTTTGACCAAAATAGATGCAAAATCAACCAAAATTAGCTTTTATAAGGAGCGACTATTTAATTGCTGCTAGAGACAGTTTGGCAGATGATATTACTGTAACCTTAAATGGAATAAACTATCCTTTTAATGATAATACTATTGTTACTAATGGTTTTAATGCTTTTAATGGGTCAGGTCTAAATAGACCAAACTCTAGCATTCATATGTTAGATATTACAAGTGATATAGATTCATCAGTTAATAATTACTCTTTAACTGTACCTCCGCCTAATAATTCTTTTAAAGGAGTTTATACTTTTTATTATCTTTATATTGCATATGAAAATTTATTTTTGAATTATAAAGATGTTGCACCAATTACAACTTATAATCTAACCAATTTAACTCCAATTAATAATACTAATCCAGTAGGGTTAGCTATAAATGCATTACAATTTTGTGATACTTTTCAAGATGGTTCTTATGTGGCTGTAAATGGAACAACCATTGGTGTATTGGGTGGAGAAGATTTAAACTCTAATTTATGGACTTGTGTTGGTCCTTGGGCTAATTTTACTCACTACAACGATAGCTTATTTGGTTTAGACGATGATACTCCTGATAGTTTAATGGCAGCTACCGATGCTTTGGCTGATGTGAAAAGTTATGTCAATAATGGAGATACTGCTGTAAATGTAACTTTTACTTATCAAACATTAGATAATTCAAACGGAGGTATTTACACCAACCCCATTAGAGCACTCATGTTATCATATAGCACCCCTTGCGATACCTTTACCACCACTGCCACCACCAACATTGATACCATTTGTGCAGGAGAAACCGTGCAACTAACCGCCACAGGCGGTGCAACATACAGTTGGTTTAGTGCCTTTAGCACCTTTAACGATAGCACGTTGGCTAAACCTGTGGCTACGCCTACCCAAACCACTACCTACATTGTAACAATAAAAACCGATAGTGGTTGTGTAAAAACAGAACACGTAAAAGTGTGGGTAAACCCTTTGCCTGTTCCAGATACGCTTATTGTCACACCTAATAATTGTGGTGATTCAGTCGGCAGTCTGCAAGTGGGCAATATACCTAATGGTGCCGCACCTTTTAATTATCAACTTACTAATTTAACAACCTTAAACATCAAACTTCAAACCTCCAACATTTTTAATAATTTAGTGTCTGGTAATTACCAACTCACCATTACCGATAACAATGGTTGCCAGTTTATAGATACCATTACCATTAATGAAATTAACAATGTAGTAGCTAATTTTAACGCTAACCCAATAAATGGAGTTGCTCCGCTTACTATTGACTTTACAAATACTTCTCAAAACGCTAATAATTTTAGTTGGGTAGCCATAAACAGCAATGGAGATAGCTTGTGTGAGATTCCTACTTTCGCAGGAATGACGGCACAAGCGGGAATGAATTGTTTATTTGAGCAAAGAGGAACTTATCAGGTTTGTTTAGTTGCTTACAACAATGTTCCTACTTGTGCTGATACTATTTGCCAAACAATAATTGTAGAAGACGAAATTGGTTTATTGATACCAAATTTATTTACACCCAATGGAGATGGTAAAAATGATGCTTTTGTTATTTCAGTCCTTGGAATTAATTTGTTGGAGAGCCTGAAAGCAGAGGTGTTTAATAGATGGGGAATGTTGATAAAAAGTAGTGCGTTTGGTGTAGGAAATGAGATTGCTTCGTCCCTCGCAAAAACGGAATTGGTGATTTGGGATGGCAGGACAAACGCTGGAGCAGAACTACCAGAAGGTGCTTACTTTTATGTGGTAAGTTATACCAAAAAAACAGGAGAAACTACTATTGAAAAAGGAAGTTTGACCTTGTTGAGGTAGAATAATTACTTCACAAAAACTACTTCAGCTTTATTGATTTTTAAATCGGGTAAATTGTTTTTTATAAAGGCAACTTTAAACGTGTAATTTCCATCCGTTTTAGGAATAAAATTACCGTCCAACTTACCGTAAAATTTCCAGTGGGTAATTCCATCTTTAGTGGTTACCGATTCGTCTTTATTATTGGTTGTAACTAAAGGGTCTGTACCACCTTTTAACAAAAATTCTTGACCTTTATAAAATTCAAAATCGAAAACAAAAAGTGGCTTTTCTTTATATTCGACATCAATATTCGTCCAAATTTTCACCTCCCGATGTTTTTCTAAATCAAAAGAAATTTCGCTAGAATTTTTATGGGTTAAATCTAATCTCCCAATTTCTTGTTCGCAAGAGAAAAATAGTAAGGAAATTAGAATAAATGTAAATGGAATTTTCATCAATAAAAGTCTAGTACTTAATTATTCTTTCAGTTTGATGTCGGTTATCTTCCATCACTTCCAATAAATAAATACCTGTTGGAAAAGAAGTAATATCCAATTGTAAACTCATGCTATAAGTGTTTATTTTAGACATCACTTTGCCTTGTGCATCGTGTAAAGTAATGTATTTTTCGCTTTTATTGTTACTAAAATTAACAGTCAACTGGCTGCTCGTTGGATTTGGATAAACACTAAAAGGATTTTCTGCAACTAATTCATCAACTCCAACGTTGTAGCAATTTCCAGGAATATTGGCATCTATCCATGCAATTCTATTTGTAATCCAATTTTTTAAATAATTAATTTCACTGGTATAAGTCATTCCAATATAATCATTGGGCCAAACATACGTTCCTAAAATAGGCCATTGTATAAAATTCCGTTGTTGAGATTCATCCAAGTACAACGCCATGGTATCAATATAATTTAAGATGGTATCTAAATGCAGTTGGTTTAATCTTAAATTTTCCCATCTACATCTTAACTGATTGTTATAAGTTGTATCCTGACTGAGTCTTTCCCACCAAAAAGGATTTAACCAACTATCACCCGAACATACATAATTAAAATCCACAGCCCAACCATTGATAAAAGACCCATCGCAATAATTGGCATTACCAAATGCTAAATTAAAATCCCAAAGCGGACCCATGTTAATTTTACCGCCTTTACTATCTTTGTCTTTGTATAAAAAAGTACTCAATCGGTAACCATCTACATTTCTAGTGAGTTCGTTGATGATAAAGAAATCGATAAAAGACAATACATCAATATAATTGCGATAACCTAAGAGTGTATCTTTAAAATTTGGACCATTCAGTGCATTTTCAAAATCGGTAATATAAGTTTGAATATAGTTTGCTTGCGCAGGTAATATTTCGTTTTGGTCGGGGTAATCAAATTGATAATTAATAACTTGTCCGCCAGCATTTGGAGGTAGAATAGGTGAGCTCCAATCATAACCAAAGCCACTTGTTGGTTTGTCTATTTTAACAATATAACCTCCTGTTAAACTATCTCCAGCTAAATCGTTGGAGTCTAATTTGGCAATATCTACCCTGTTTTTATCTCTTTTAATTTTTTCCATAAAAACATATACTCCTTGATAATTGTTATCTATTATTAATTCACATAATTTTGTTCGTGGAGCATACCTACCCAAATTTTCTCCTAAATGATAAGTCAATACATTTCTAATTAACGATTTATCGGAATAGGGAGCATATAACACCCAATCATTTTCGGAAGGCATATCCATTATTGCCACATTGTTATTATTTCCTAACGCATCAACGGTTTCTATACTGTACGGTTTTTTGGGAAACATTTGAGAAGAAGAACCTCTGTACTCAATGGTAATTTTACCATTGTATTCGTTGAATGGGTCAGTCAAAAAGTTTCTTGCTCCAAAAGCATTATAAATAATACCCATATCTACGGTTATTCTTGCATTATCCTGTATGGTTTGCCCATTGGTATTGATAACAACAATAGGAAGATTGGAAGATGAAAAGTTTAAATTAGGATAAGTTGCAGGGGAATTCCCAAATGTAATGGACCATGATAAAAGATTTCCTGCATCCACAGAAGCCATATCGTTCACTCGTAAAATCCAAATTCCATTTCCATTTTGGCCATTGTTGACCATTCCCATAAAGCCTTGGGAAATAAAAGTACCCGTAAATGGAGGAGTGCCCGCAGTGATGTTTGTTAAACCTGAATTATTAAAACAGGTATTGGTGTAGTCATCTCCACCACCACCCAAACCTGTTGCCAAAATTTTTGAAGTACCATCAGGTGCGATGATAGATATTTCTAAATCGCTATCGTAAGTATGTGTAAGATTAATGCAAATGGTTTCCAATCCAAAACCGATGGTATCGATTGTTGATGGGGTGAGGCTAGAAACCACTAATGGAAAATCGTTAATAGCAAAATCATTTATTGCACCAACACTTCCACTATAGGTTTGAGCCATCATATAGTTGGAACAAAATAGTCCGACAAGAAGTAAACTTTTTTTCATGTTAAAATTAAATTCACTGATTTTAGAAAGCCAATGAAGTAAATGTATAGCTTTTTATTGTAAAATATTACAAAATGGTTCTATAAAAAACCATCAAAAGAAACTATTCTATTTTAGCAATTACTATTATCGAATATTTTTTTGGATAAGTATAAAATAAGAAACAAATGTGAAATTATTATTTTCCACTTCCTCTAATAACAATAAGAATGGTATAGATAAGAATTTTAAAATCGACCAATAACGACATATTCTCAATGTAAAGAATATCAAATTTTAAACGCTCTATCATTTGATTTACATCTTCTGCATAGCCATACTTTACTTGTCCCCAAGAAGTTATTCCTGGTCGTACCTTTAACAAATGATTGTAATGCGGAGCTGTTTTGGTAATTTTATCAATAAAAAATTGGCGTTCTGGTCGTGGACCAACCAAACTCATATCACCAATTAGCACATTGTAAAATTGAGGCATTTCATCTAACCGTACTTTTCTCATAAATTTACCAAAATTGGTAATCCTGTTATCTTTTCCGATGGAAAGAGCTGGACCATCTTTTTCGGCATCTACTTTCATCGATCTAAATTTAAAAATGGTAAAAGGTTTTCCATGAAGTCCTATTCTTTCTTGAGAAAAAAATGCAGCACCTTTGGATGTAGTCATCACAATAATAGCGGTAATCAAATAAACTGGGGAAAATAAAGCTAACACAAAAATAGAGGTAACCACATCTATTAATCGTTTTATCGATTGCTGCCAAGGCGGCATAATGTCTTTCGTAATTACAATTAAAGGGGTGCCGAAAATAGAATTCATTTTAACCGAACCCGAAAGTATATCGTACATATCGGGAATTACTTTTATAATGACATTTAAGCCTTCTAGCTCAGTTAAAATACTACCTAAGCTATCGTGTTCGGATGATTCAACTGCAATAATTACTTCTTCAATTTTATGCTCATTTATCGTTGTCCTTATATCTACACAATTTCCAAAATGTGGTAAGTGTGCTGACAATAAATAATTTGTAGCTTTTTTTACGTGAGTAAATCCTATCAATTTATTTCCTGTAGAAAATTTTTGACTATTTAATTCGTTATAAAGTTCTACTGCATTTTCGTTAGAGCCAATGATTAAGGTATTAAAACCAATTTTTCTATTTTTAATTCTTAGTCCTGTTTGTGTCGTTAATACAAATCGAAAAAGTTCTGTTATTGTAAAATGAAGTAAGAACAATACAAAGTAGGACTTATAATATTGTGTGTAAGAAGCAACCTCATCATCTAACAATAAAACGAAAAACAAAATCAAAGTACCAATGAGAGAGATTAATAAGGTTTGACCAAATTCTCTGAGTCTGGATTTATGATAAATATTATTATAAGCTCCAATAATAAAATAAATAAATACCCAATAAATTGGAATTAGAATTAAGGCATAATAAAAATTATCATCGAATTCAATTGGAATGTGATAACCATATTTAATAGGTTCTACGTAAGTTTTTCGATAAATAAAAAACAAGGTCCACACTAATGCAGCCGCAACAATATCAAGTGAAATATACTTTAGTATCTGAAGCTTTTTATTCATTAATAATGAACCAATTTGATGTTATCTAAAAAAATTTCTGGATTGGTTGACACAAAAGGATTGCTAGAGTTCTCTTGAATGCCAAAAAACACCTTCACTTCTGTTGCGTTTGGTTTAATGGCAATAGTTTCTGTTAAATTAATGTAGATTTTTTTCCAAGTAGAGGTTACATTTAAGGTCATCATCGAGTATTGATTCGCATCTAAATAAACACCAATTAATAGCGGTTCGTTGGTTTTAAAGTCGAGTTCTAAATAAATGGGAGTTCCGCTATGAGGTAAATTGGAAAAACCAACAGAAGTTGCTTCAAAAAAATCCATAGCTGTGGTTAAATAAACTCGACCAGAATATAAGCCTTCCTTAACATCGGTAGTTGTTTTATTAATAATAGTGTCGTTTCCAGTAGAGTATAGAAAAGTGAGGCTTGCACTCTCAAAATCTTCTAACCAAGTAAATTTTACACCAGCATCATAAGTAACTTGTGGTAAAATTTTAATGGTTTCTCCTTTTACTAAGTTAATTTGTTCGCTATAAGGAGCATAAAGTAAATACCTCGACCTTGAAGCTGCAATTCCATTATCTTTAATTCCTGCATATACTTTTAAGTTAACTAAACCTTCTTTTAAAACAGGAAATCTTGCAGGCAATTCATAAACTCCTATTAAATTATCATCAATATAAACCCACGCATCAGTGATGTTCGAAGATGCTGAACCTTGTGTAGCAAGATTGGTAGTTAGGGTAATTGGGTCGATAGAAATATAGGTGGGAATGGGTGCTTCATAGTTCTCTTTAGAACACGAATTGAAAATAATTCCTAGAATTAAAAATAAATTATAGAGTTTTACGCTATGCAAATCGTTTTAATGTTACCGTTAAACGTGGGGTTTTTAAAAATATTGTGCAAATGTATTAATCTTGAATTAATGAAGTAGTAATTTTCATTTTTTCTGCAATTTTATAGGCTGCATCGAGCATCACACCCCCATCTAAAATACCAACTTTAGGCGTAGTATTATTAATTATAGCGTTTGCAAATTCTTCTAATTCTGTTTTAACTGGATTTTCTTTAATTATCTTCAATTTTTTTGCACAAATTTTTGTTGTCCCATTTTTTATTAAAGAAAATAGACTCGTTTCTTGCTTTAAATAATCAATTTTAATGTGTGCATCTCTTTGATAAAACTTTGAAATACGTTCGTTTTTTAAAGAAATTCTGCTGGCTGTTAAATTAGCTACACACCCATTATCAAATTCTACTACTGCATTTACGATATCTGGTGTGCTTCCAATTACTTCAACGCCAGTTGCACTTATTTTTTTAATGTTTGATTTTACCACACTTAAAATAATATCTAAATCATGACTCATTAAATCCATTACTACTGGAATGTTGGCAGTTTTAAAGTCAAACTCAATCATTCGTTGGGTTTCGATAAACATTGGGTTAGAAATGTAAGGCAATGCTGCAATAAATGCTGGATTGAATCGTTCAACATGACCTACCTGAAC
>PFUQ01000196.1:7236-7582 GCA_002790175.1 Flavobacteriales bacterium CG_4_9_14_3_um_filter_32_8 | reverse complement strand
CAGCATGTCCTTATTATCAGCAATATAAAGTTCATTAATTTGACCTTTTTTGTTCCCAATATTTTTAGGATCATTAACTGGATCAGCAAAATTGAAATTAAAACCTTCCTTACCTAACTTCTGTCCAACATTTGTTCCCTTTGCCTTAACTGTACTACTGTATTTATTATCTTCACCAAATTTGATGGTATCATTTCCCAATGGGTCAGTAAACCAAATAGGATTATTGCTAAATGTAGAGTACGAACTCTCCCAAGGTTTCATAACCGGATCAATGTTCCATCGACGCCCGATACGGCTGTCATATTCCCAAAACATCGCAGTATAATGGCTCCCTGTAGTTCCG
>PFUQ01000196.1:0-7153 GCA_002790175.1 Flavobacteriales bacterium CG_4_9_14_3_um_filter_32_8 | reverse complement strand
TTTAATAAATTCTACCACTTCTCCAGCTATCAACAGCTCTAAACCAACTGTTTTTAAAAATGGGGGAGCGGCTTAGTGTGTAATCGTTATCGCTTACTGGATTGGTAATTTTTTGGAATACAAAACTTATCGACATCATGTTGTTTTCTTCGCCATAAATCCAATTTTCGTAATTTTTGTTTTTATACACCACATTGGGCGAACCGTAAATAATATAAATTAAACCACGGTCGGTTTTCCAACCTTCTAAATAGGAAGTAAAATAATTGTTAGCACTTTCTACACGGTTGTAATATTCGCTAATCAATGTTCTGGCTCTATCTGTACTTCCTGCTATTTCAAGCCAAAATTTATCCACCGCTGCTTTTTTGTTTTCAGCATTAGATAACGCGTCAAATTCTTTTTTTGTAGAAATATAACGCATTGGATCTATCATATTTTCTGGGCTTTTAACTTTTGGAAAATGTTCTTGAAAATTAAAGATGGTAGTACCACTATTTCCATTTTCGGAGGCTTGAAAATGGTATAATCCTTTATCTTCTACGCTATATAAAATCCTATTTAGTGTATCAAATTCAATTTCTTTACTCAACTTAGGTTTAAATACTAAGGGTTCAGTTTCTTCTTCTCCTTCAATCGAGAAAGGAGGTTTTGCTATTGGGAATTCATTTCCATAGAATTTAAGTAAAATGTTTTTAGTAGCATTATTGCTATTTTTTTCAATAACAACTTTTTCGTTATTTCTAAAATGGTTGTTAAAAACGACATTATTATTGGAGTCTAATAACAAATAATTCTGAGCATTGTAATTATCCGCCCGATTAATAACAAGTCTTTTTCTTATGTAATGGTCACGGTTAATATCATTTACTGTTACTATTAAATCATAAGTTTTATTTTGCTTTGTTGGTAAATTAATTAATCCGTTTAAGAATTTTTTTTGTTGATTGCCACCATAATCTGTAAAATAAATGGAAGCACTATCAACAAGTGCTTCATCGGCAGTATTAATTAATTCGTAATTGATTAATAGGTTAGCACTAAAAGTGGTGTCTTCTCTTTTTTTAGTGTATAAAATATTTTCCGAATTAAGCCTAAAATGCAATTGGGTAAGCGTGTCGTTTTTATGAAAAATGATAAAATCGGGGTCAATTAAATTTAATCCAGGCAAATAAATTCCAGCTACATTTTTGTTGGTCGCCGCTTTTTCTGAGGAAGAACATGCTGAAATAATAGCAATTGCAGCTAATAGGATACTAATTTTTATCTTCAAGGAGGTTTTCATTTTCTGGTAAAGAATCAATAGAAATTTGTTTTTTAGTTTTTGCCCCCAATTTTTCAAGTTTCAACGTGGCATCAATTAAATTTCCGCTACCACTTTTTAATTTGCTAAATGCTTTGTCGTACGAATCTTTTGACTGGTCTAACGATTTTTTTATTTTTTCCATGTCTTCAATAAAACCAATAAATTTATCGTGTAAAGCACCAGCTTGTCGGGCAATTTCTATGGCATTTTTAGTTTGTTTATCCTGTTTCCATACCGAAGCAATAGTTCTTAATGTTGCTAAAAGCGTAGATGGAGTAACAATCACCACTTTTTTATCCCATGCAAATTGATACAATTCGTTATCTGCTCTCATCACCAATCCAAAAGAAGATTCTATTGGCATAAAAAGTAAAACAAAATCTGGTGAATCAATTCCTTTACCTGTTGTGTAATGCTTTTCACTTAAACCTTTAATGTGGTTTTTTACAGAAATTACATGATTTTTTAGGTGTAAAATTTGCTCCTCTTTATCGTCGGTATTAATGTAATCCTGATAAGCAATTAACGATACTTTCGCATCCACAATAATGTGTTTATTTTCTGGTAATTTAATAAGAATGTCGGGTTGAATTCGAGAACCTTCATCATTGGTAGTACTGTATTGAGTAATGTATTCTTCACCTTCTACCAAACCTGTGCTTTCTAATATTTTTCCTAAAATTAATTCTCCCCAGTTTCCTTGAATTTTATTGTCTCCTTTTAGTGCTCTAGTTAAGTTGTGAGCATCTTCGCTCATGCGAGTATTTAATTTTTCGAGTGATTTTATTTGTTCAATTAGTGAGGTTCGTTCTTTTAACTCTTTTTCGTAATTGTCGCCTACTTTTTGCTCAAAGGTTTTAATATTTTCTTTTAGCGGATTTAAAATTTCACTTAACCTTTTTTGATTGGCTTCAGCAAAATCAGTCGAATTTTGTTTTAATAGTTTATTGGCAATATTTTCAAATTCGGTAGTAAATTTTTTCTGAAGTTGTTCTACTTCATCTTTATGTTCTTTTAATTTATGCTCTAAATTTTGGTTGGCTTCTTTCAGTTGAGAGTTGTCAGAAATTAAGTTGTCTTTTTGTTGGGAGAGGGTATCTATTTTATCTTTTTGTTCTTTATAATTATCTTTTGCAGCTTCAATTCGTGCGTTTAGCGAAGCAATAGTTTCATTTAACTGGTTCGCATTGGTGTCGTTCAATTCGTTGTCTGGGTTGTTTTTTTTAAGCAACCAACCCAACGCAAAACCAACTGCAATACCAATAATTAATATTAAAATAGTTGTAATAGCCATGTAAAAAATCTAAGGCAATAAAGTTAAGATAAATAACTTAAGGAGGGTTCTGTAGATTAAAAAAGATTTAAACGCAAAGCACACTACTTAATTTTTTAGAATAAAAATAGGTGTTCCTTCCTCCACTAAATTAAAAAGTTCGATTACATCTTTATTTTTCATCCGAATACATCCATGAGAAGCAGGCTCACCAATATAACCTTCTTCTGGAGTTCCATGGATATAGATGTACCGATTGTAAGAATCGACTTTTCTACCTTTGTTGATGCCCAAGTCTTCGCCTTGCAACCACATAATTCGGGAGGTAACATAATCTTTGGGAGCTTTTTCTTTTTTGGTGAGAATGGTTGCAATTTCGCCATTAAATTCACGCGATTCTAAAATGCCGCCATAGGGAACATCGCAACCAATTTTTCTTTTAATGGTATGTAAACCATGTGGTGTTTGAAAACTATCTTGTTGGTTGCCGATGCCTTTTTTAGAAGTGGAAATGGGATATTTTTTTAGGGTTGAATCATTTTTTATTAAAAATAGTTGTTGGTGTTTCAAGGAAATATACATGTATTTATGAAACGATATATTTTTGTATTTTAAAGTTAGATATTCGGTTAAAAAATTAGCCATTGCTGCATTAGAAGTTGTGGTGTTTTCGTTAGTTTCTTTTATTTCAGTGATTTCTATTGACGGTGTATCTTCTATTACTTTTTGATGAGATTTACAGGAATATAAAATGCAATAGAATAAACCAATTAAAAATATATATTTTATCGTTGAATTTAAAAGCATTTTTTTTGCTAAGGTATTAATTGCATTTTGGATTGGTAAATTTCAAGTTTAGACTTTTTAACTTTCAATTCTTTAAAACATTTAAAAAGTTTGAGTGATAAGATAAAAAATTAATTTTTTACATAATAGTTGCGAATCAACTAAAAAAGTCTATTTTTGCCCACCGAAATAATAAGGATAAAAGCATAAAAAGATGAAACGTACATTTCAACCATCAAAAAGAAAGAGAAAAAATAAGCACGGTTTTAGAAGCAGAATGGAAACTGCTAATGGCAGAAAAGTTTTAGCTAGAAGAAGAGCTAAAGGTAGAAAAAAATTAACTGTTTCTGATGAGCCTCAGCATAAAAGATAATGATTCATCATTGATATATAAAAATCCTCCGTCAGCTGACGGAGGATTTTTTTTGAACAAATTTTAACTGAATGTTGAAAAGTTACTCCAATAGTTTAATCGTTTTGAAGTACTTTCGTACATATTTTTTAAGATAAAAAACACCTTCATTTTATGCCAAAAGATAACAGCATTCAGCACATTTTAATTATTGGAAGTGGTCCTATTGTGATTGGACAAGCTTGTGAGTTTGATTATTCGGGCTCTCAGGCTTCCCGCTCATTAAGAGAAGAAGGAATTAAAGTTACGTTAATCAACTCTAACCCTGCAACGATAATGACCGATGAGGTAACTGCCGATAATGTATATCTATTACCTTTAGACAGTAATTCTATCATTAAAATTTTAGAAGAACATCCTGATATTGATGCAGTTCTTCCTTCGATGGGTGGACAAACTGCTCTTAATTTGGCGATTGAGTGTGAAAATTTAGGAATATGGGAAGAACACCACGTAAGAATGATTGGCGTAGATACCAAAGCCATTGAAATTACTGAAGATAGAGAATTGTTTCGTCAAAAAATGGAAGAAATTGGAATTCCAATGGCTCCATCCGTTACTGCAAAATCTTACTTAGAAGGGAAGGAAATAGCTCAAAAAATTGGTTTTCCTTTGGTTATTCGCCCGTCCTTTACTTTAGGTGGAACAGGTGGCTCAGTAATTTACGACCCTAAGGAATACGAAGAAGCATTACACAGAGGTTTAAAAGCTTCGCCAATCCATCAAGTAATGATTGATAAAGCTGTTATTGGCTGGAAAGAATATGAGTTGGAATTATTGAGAGATAACAACGACAATGTAGTTATTATTTGTTCTATCGAGAATTTTGACCCGATGGGTATTCATACTGGAGATTCGATTACCGTTGCTCCAGCAATGACTTTATCCGATACTACTTTCCAGAAAATGAGAGACATGTCGATTCGAATGATTCGTTCTATTGGAAATTTTGCAGGTGGTTGCAATGTTCAATTTTCGGTAAGTAATGATGCCAACGAAGACATTATTGCCATCGAAATCAATCCAAGAGTTTCACGTTCATCAGCATTGGCTTCAAAAGCAACAGGTTATCCTATCGCTAAAATTTCGTCAAAATTGGCTATTGGTTACAATTTAGACGAGTTAAAAAACCCAATCACAGGTTCTACTTCTGCATTGTTTGAACCAACATTGGATTACGTAGTGGTAAAAGTTCCACGTTTTAATTTTGATAAATTTAAAGGAGCAGATAGAAGATTAGGTTTTCAAATGAAATCGGTTGGAGAAGCGATGGGAATAGGCAGATGTTTTCAAGAAGCATTGCAAAAAGCTTGTCAATCTTTAGAAATTAATAGAAATGGCTTGGGTTGCGATGGCAAAGAACTGACCAACCAAGATCAAATACTTAAAAGTTTAGAAAACCCTAGCTGGGACAGGTTGTTTCATATTTATGATGCCATAAAATTGGGAATTCCGTTTAAAACCATTCATGAAAAAACAAAAATAGATCATTGGTTTTTACGCCAAATAGAAGATTTTATAAAACTCGAAAGAAGAGTTGAAAAATTTACGCTCGAAACAATTCCTTATGATTTAATGTTAGAGGCGAAACAAAAAGGATATGCTGACCGTCAAATTGCCCATTTGTTGAAATGTTTTGAAAGTGAAGTTCATACAAAACGAACAGCCATGAACATTAACCGAGTTTATAAATTGGTTGATACTTGTGCTGCTGAGTTTCCTGCCGAAACACCTTATTATTATTCAACTTTCGAATACGAAAATGAATCCATTGTTTCCGATCAAAAAAAAATAGTGGTTTTGGGTTCTGGTCCAAACAGAATAGGACAAGGAATTGAATTTGATTACAGTTGTGTACATGGTGTTATTGCAGCCAAAGAATGTGGCTACGAAACCATCATGATTAATTGTAATCCTGAAACAGTATCTACCGATTCTGATATTTCAGATAAATTGTATTTTGAACCCGTTTTTTGGGAACATATTTACGACATCATTCAGCACGAAAAACCAGAAGGAGTTATCGTACAATTAGGCGGACAAACAGCTTTAAAGTTAGCTGAAAAGCTCGAAAAATACGGAATTAAAGTACTAGGAACTTCGTTTAAAGCTTTAGATATTGCTGAAGATAGAGGAAGGTTCTCTAAAGTATTGGAAGAACTGAAAATTCCATTTCCAAAATACGGAATGGTAGAAAGTGCTGAGCAATCAATGGAGATTGCTAGAGATTTAGGATTTCCATTATTGGTTCGACCATCTTACGTGTTGGGTGGTCAAAAAATGAAAATTGTTATTAACGAAGAGGAGTTAGAGCATCATGTAGTAGATATACTTCGTTCCATGCCTGGTAATCAAATTTTATTAGACCACTTTTTAGGTGGAGCAATAGAAGCTGAAGCCGATGCCATTTGTGATGGAAAAGACACGTATATTATTGGAATCATGCAACACATTGAGCCTGCTGGTATTCATTCGGGAGATTCTTATGCGGTTTTGCCTCCTTACAATTTAGGAGATTTAATTATTACACAAATTGAAGAAATTGTAAAGAAAATTGCTGTAGCATTAAAAACAGTTGGATTAATTAACATACAATTTGCCATTAAAGATGACATCGTTTATGTAATTGAAGCCAATCCAAGAGCCTCCAGAACAGTCCCTTTTATTGCAAAAGCATATCGTGAACCTTATGTAAAGTATGCAACTAAAGTAATGTTAGGTGATAAAAAAGTAAAAGATTTTGACTTTAAACCTTATAAAAAAGGATACGCCATAAAAATACCAGTATTCTCATTCGATAAATTCCCGAATGTGGATAAAGAGTTAGGACCAGAAATGAAATCGACCGGAGAAGCAATTTATTTTATTGATAGTTTAAAAGATAAATTCTTTAGAGATATTTATACCGAACGAAATTTATATCTGAGCAGATAATTGATACTAAAAGAGAAAAGATTTTATGAAATTTGACTTTAATATTGCTTAAAATTTCTCGTTTCTTAATATCTTTGTATGCTATTTACTGACAATATGACTTATTTTAATAAATGGTAAAATTGTTGTAAAATTTTAAGCAAATAAATTTTATGGGCATACTAAGAACAATCGTCATCATTTTTATCATCTATTATGGATTTAGATTTTTAACTAAATACATATTTCCATTTTTATTAACGAATTGGATGAACAAAAAGATGAATGAATTCCAGAATCAAGCCCAACAACAATTTAAAGAACAGCAAAAAGCACAGCAGTTTGCTAAAGACCATGAGGGCGAAGTGAAAATAAAAACCAAATCTCAAAAGAATAAATCCGATACTGATAGCGTCGGTGATTTCGTTGATTACGAAGAGGTGGAGTAGCTAATTAAGAGTTA
>PFUQ01000131.1 GCA_002790175.1 Flavobacteriales bacterium CG_4_9_14_3_um_filter_32_8 | reverse complement strand
CTCAAAATAATTTTCAAGTTCAAGTACGAATATTTCGTTCTTGCCAACCTTCAACCGCAACAATGCCTACCTCCATTAATGTTCTACTACACGATTTGGTTACCTATGCTACCACAACTACCTACACCATAACCAATCCTGTTATTAATGCAAACTTACCTTTTGGTGACCCCTGTTTTACCCCTCAGGGGCTTTGTGTGGATGAAGGTATTTTTACTCAAAATGTTACCATACCTAACAACCCAAATGGTTATTTTCTTTCTTATCAAATTTGCTGTAGAAATACTGGTATTACTAACCTATCAAACCCTTCTAGTGATGGAATGACTTTTTATTGTGAAATACCAGATCCAGGAAATGCTGCAACGCTAAACAATTCTAGTCCTGATATGGGTGATTATCCTTTAGATGCATATTTGTGTGTGAATAGTCCAAAAATGTTTCAATTTAATGTTACCGATATTGATGGAGATTCTTTAGTTTATTCTTTAGTTACACCACTTGATGATGGAACAATGAATGCAGCACCAACCTTTCCTTACAATAATGTAGCTTATGCTGGTGGTTATAGTTTAGCCAACATGGTAGGAGGTGTACCACCTATGACCATTAATCAAAACACTGGAGTAATAACTGCATCACCTGCTTTAATTGGAACTTGGGTTTTTGGAGTTTTAGTAGAAGAATTTAGAAATGGGGTAAAAATTGGAGAAACCCGTAGAGACGCACAATATGAATCTCAAGCTTGCACCAGTGGAAATCCTCCTAGCTTTTTAAATACAGTTCCTTCAATGGGACAAACTATAGAAATTCCTTATAACAGAGAATATTGTTTAGATTTAATTTTTAATGATATTAATGTTGGAGACACCTTATATATAGAAATGATATCTAACGTTTTCGACTCTGGTGCTTTTGTTCCTGTTATGGTGCCTGATATGAGTGGAAATTATCATTATTATTACAACTGGAATGGTTCTGCTTGGAATGATTCTGTTGTGATTCCGCCTAATCAATTTGACACAGCTGTTGGAGCAGATTGGAACATTACAACTGTCGCTAATCGTTTTTGTTGGACACCTACTTGTACTCAAATAGATTAAACATATCCTTTCCAAGTAAATGCATTCTCTTTGGGATGTGATGGTAAAACACAAGATAGTGTTATCTTTAATCTTAAAGTTATACCACCCCCACTTAACTTAGCTACTCCAGGTGAGTTAATAGCCCCTTATGGTATTGAAACTTGTCAAGATATCGTTTTCTATGATACTAGCATCGTTGATATGTTAATGATGGATATTTCTTCTGAAATTTTTAGTTTGGGAGCCGAATTTCCAACATTAGCGAACGATTATTTATACAATGGTTCATTAATCACCAATGTTCCAAATAATGCTCCAAATACAGTTTCTCTTGGCTC
Organism: Flavobacteriales bacterium CG_4_9_14_3_um_filter_32_8; assembly: GCA_002790175.1. Classification (GTDB taxonomy): domain Bacteria; phylum Bacteroidota; class Bacteroidia; order Flavobacteriales_E; family Vicingaceae. Next base: position 6,241 of record PFUQ01000131.1, on the reverse strand, counting down.
TCGTTTTTGTTGGATTCCTGACTGTGAACATATTGGAAATACTTATAATGTTCGTGCCATCTTATCTTCTCTTGATTGTTCTGAAGGAGTTGTACCAGACACCATGAATTTTAATGTATCTGTTGTACCTCCTTTTGATAGTTTAGATGTCGTTCCAAACGTAATTACTCCTAATGGCGATGGAATGAATGATGTTTATACTCTTGGATATATTAATAAAAATGGGGAAAGAGTTGGTGGAGTTTCTAATCCTTGCACAGATGAAATTAAAGTTCAAATATTTAACCGTTGGGGAACTTTGGTTTTTGAAAGTGAAACCAATCCAATATTTGAATGGGATGGAACCAATAAAGGTGGTGGTAAGGTTGCTAATGGTACTTATTTTGTTTTAATACATGGAATTTACGGAAATGAAACAATTACCTTAGACCAACGAACTGTTACTGTTCTTCGATAAACATCAAGTAAAAATTTTAAAAAAAAGCAATCGAAATCGATTGCTTTTTTTTTATATCAAATTTTATAAAATAAACTGATTTATATCTCTTTTAAACCTATTAATATTTTTACCTTTGCCCGATAATTTAGGTAAAAAGGAAAAATATTGTCATCAACTAAGTACATTTTTGTTACAGGAGGCGTTACTTCATCACTAGGAAAAGGAATTATTGCTGCATCTTTGGCTAAACTTTTACAAGCACGAGGATATTCTGTTACGATTCAAAAACTTGATCCTTATATTAATATTGACCCAGGAACGCTAAACCCTTACGAACATGGAGAATGTTTTGTAACTGATGATGGAGCGGAAACAGATTTAGATTTAGGACATTACGAACGATTTTTAAATGTACCTACTTCTCAAGCCAACAATGTTACTACAGGAAGAATTTATCAATATGTAATTAATCAAGAACGCGAAGGAGTATATTTAGGTAAAACAGTTCAAGTTATTCCTCACATTACCGATGAAATTAAACGTAGGATAAAATTATTAGGGAATACTGGAAACTATGATATTGTTATTACAGAAATAGGTGGAACAGTTGGTGATATTGAATCATTACCCTATATTGAAGCTGTTCGTCAGCTAAAATGGGAACCCGATTTTGACTGTATCGTTGTACATTTAACTTTAGTGCCTTATTTGGCTACCTCTGGAGAATTAAAAACTAAACCAACTCAACATTCTGTTAAATCATTATTAGAATCTGGAGTTCAACCGGATATTTTGGCACTAAGAACAGAATATAAGTTAACTGAAGGCGTAAAAGACAAAGTTGCCCTTTTTTGCAACATCGCACCAAAAGCAGTGATACAAGCAATTGATGCAGATAGTATTTATGAAGTTCCTATCTTAATGAAAGAAGAGGAATTAGACATTGTAGTGTTAGATAAACTTTCATTACCACATAAAAATGAACCACTCTTAACCAACTGGAAAGAATTCCTTTTTAGACTGAAACATCCTAAACATAAAATAAAAATAGGTTTAGTAGGAAAGTACATCGAATTAAAAGACTCTTATAAATCTATTACAGAAGCTATTATTCATGCAGGTGCATTTAATGAAACTGAAGTAGAAATTGATTGGATTCATTCAGAAAGTGTAACCAATAAAAATGTAAAAGAAAAACTTTCACATTTAGACGGTGTTATCGTTGCTCCAGGTTTTGGTGAAAGAGGTATCGAAGGCAAAATAATTACCATTAAATATGTTCGAGAAAACAATATTCCTTTTTTTGGAATTTGTTTAGGAATGCAATGTGCTGTGATTGAATTTGCTAGAAACGTATTAGGATATGCCGATGCTCATTCTACAGAAATGGATAAAAACACATCCAACCCTGTAATTTACTTAATGGAAGATCAACGTTCAATAACAGACAAAGGTGGCACCATGCGATTAGGCTCATATCCATGTACAATTATTGAAAACTCGAAAGTATTTGAAGCCTATAAAAAAGTAGCTATTACCGAAAGACATAGACACAGGTATGAATTCAACAACAAATACAAAGAAGAATTTGAAAAAGCTGGAATGAAAACCACTGGGATTAACGCTGATCATAATTTGGTTGAAATTATAGAAATTCCCCAACACCATTGGTTTGTTGGTGTGCAATTCCACCCTGAATACAAAAGTACCGTAACCAATCCTCACCCACTTTTTGTTAACTTTGTTAAGGCTAGTTTGTCTGCAAAAGAGCAAAAATAATTTTAAAAAAAGTAGTAATAATTCCATTAAATTTAGATAAAAATAGATAATGAGTGCAAAAGGATTTGATAAAAACTCGATAATAGGACTAGTATTAATAGGAGCTATCTTATTAATTTTTAGCATCATGACTCGACCTACTGAAGAGGAAATTAAAGCTAAAAAGGAAAAAGAAGAGTTAGTAAAAACAGAAAAAGCTGCAACACTAAAAGAGAATAAAATAGTTGCTAATTCAACCATTGATACCACTATTATTGAGAAAGAAAAAATACTAACTCCAGAAGAAATTCAACGTCAAGATTCTATTAATAAACAAAATTCGACAGCAATCTATGGTAATTTTTCAGGTGCACTAACTGGCGAGAAAAAAACTTTTACTATTGAAAATGAGCGGATTAAAGTTACAATATCTAACAAAGGTGGAAGAGTTAGTGCTGTAGAGCTAAAAAACTTTCATACTTACGACTCACTCCCTTTGTTCTTATTCCATGAAGATTCTTCTGAATTTTATATTGATTTCATTATGAATGATGGAGTTTCTGGAAACAAAGAAATAAAAACAGATAGTTTATATTTTGAAACCGATAACCAATCATTTGATGTTTCTGGCACGGATAGCAAAAGTATCTCTATGAAGCTATTTTATGGAGCAACTGATAAATACATTGAATACAAATACACCCTTTCTGGAAACTCCTATTTAGTAGATTTTGAACTCAATACTGTTGGGTTAAACACCATTATACCAAAAGGTTTTAACTATTTGTTGCATTGGAATATGTTTACCCCCAATCAAGAAAAAACCATCGTTAATCAACAAACTGTTAGCACTATTTATTACAAATACCAGAACGAAAAAGTAGATTACATCAACCCGATGAAATATGAAAAAGAGAACATGAAAGCACCTATAAATTGGGTGATGTTTAAACAACAATATTTTAATACTTCATTAATTGCAAAGCAAAAAACATTTAATTCCGATTCTGACATAGAAACTATTAAATTGGAAGAAGGACAATCCAAAAATTATGTTCAAGGAATGGCGACCAATCTTTCTATTCCTTATGAAGGTGGAGCAAGTGAAACTTTCGCCATGCAATATTATTTTGGTCCTAATAAATACGAAGAACTAAAAGAAGTAGGTTTTGACATTGAGAACACCATTGACTTTGGTTGGCCAATCATTAAACAAATAAATAAATATGTCATCAGAAATATCTTTTTATTCCTTAACAACACAGGAATGAATATAGGTTTAACGATTTTATTATTAACACTTATCATTAAACTCATCCTTTTTCCAATTACTTGGAAAACTTATGTAAGTAGTGCTAAAATGAGGGTGTTGAAACCTGAAATTACAGAACTTACTGAGAAATTTAAAAACGATGCCATGAAAAAGCAACAGGCTACCATGGCATTATATCGACAAACAGGAGTCAACCCATTAGCAGGATGTATTCCAATGTTAATTCAAATGCCAATTTTATTTGCCTTATTTCGGTTTTTCCCTGCAACTTTTGATTTGCGTCAAAGAAGTTTTTTGTGGGCTGAAGATTTATCAACTTATGATTCTATTTACAACTTAGGTTTTCATATTCCTATGTATGGCGATCACATTAGTTTATTTACTTTATTAATGGCTATTTCCATGATTTTTTATACCAAAGCAAATAGTCAAATGACTGCTGGAGCCGGTATGGAAGGAGCCATGGCTACACAAATGAAAATAATGACTTATTTGATGCCAGTGATGATGTTGTTCTTTTTTAATAGTTATGCAGCTGGGTTAAGTTTATATTATTTAATAGCCAACGTAATTACTATTTTTATGCAAATGGCTATTCAAAAATGGTTTGTAGATGAAGATAAATTATTAGCAAAAATACAAGCCAATAAAACTAAAGTGAAAAAGAAAAGTGGGTTTGCAGCAAAATTGGAGCAAAAAATGAAAGAAGCTCAAGAAATGCAAAAAAATAGAAAGAAAAAATAAATCATGAACGCAATTATCTCCTTCCTTATTTTTACATCTTTAGCCATAAGTCAACCTGTGGTTGAAGAAAATAACCAAATGCCTGTTAAAGAAAGCATTTTTATTACCATGGAAAGAACTCCATGTTTTGGTAAATGCCCGAGTTATAAAATAACAATTTTTAATACTGGAAATGTAGTTTATGAGGGACTTCAGTTTGCAGAAAAACAAGGAAAATTTTCCAAAAAATTGGACAAAAATGAATTATCAGAACTTAAAGAACAACTTGAACTACTGAATATATTTGCATTAAAAGATACTTACGATTCAAAAATCACAGATATTCCTTCTTGTATTTTATTAATTAATTATAAAGAAAAGAAGAAAAAAATATTGGACAGAGATGGTGCTCCTGAAGAATTAAAAAAATTTGAAAAATTAATTGACGCATTAGTTATCACTAAAGACCTTAAAAAGGAAGACGAGGGAAAGGGAAAGGGATAAGTGGAAATGGCAATGTGCATTTGGTTTTCCCTCCGTCAGCTGACGGATGGTTAGGGGTGTGTAAAAAGGCAAAAGGTAATTTACAAACTCTAAACTCAAAAGATGAAAATAGAAATAAAAGAAGTAAAAGAACCAAAAGATTATAAGGATTTTATAAATGTACAATTTGATATTTATAAAGGAAATACTTATTGGGTACCTCCTATTAAAAAAGATGAAATAAAAGCACTTAAAAATGAATTTAACCCTGCTTTCCGATTTTGCTCTGCAAAATTTTGGATTGCAACAAAAGATGGAAAATGCGTTGGAAGAATTGGTGCAATAATTAATCATAAATACAATGAAAACAACAACGTAAAAATTGGTAGGTTTACTCGAGGCGAATTTTTTGACGATTTAGAAATTTCTAAAAAACTTTTTGCCACTGCCGAAAACTGGTTAAAAGAACAAGGAATGAACGAAGTTCAAGGACCATTAGGCTTTACCAACCTCGACCACCAAGGAATGTTAGTAGAAGGTTTTAACCATTTGCCATCTGCAGCTTCAGAATACCACCATGCTTACTACCAAAACCATTTAGTAAAGTTGGGGTATGAAAAAGAAATTGATTGGATAGAGTTCCGTTTGTTTTTTGAAGGAATGCCAGAAAAAGCACAAAGAGGAGCTGAAATTGTTATGAAAAGAAGTGACTTAACGGTAAAAAGTTTCACCAAAAATTCAGAGTTACAAACTTATGCTGTTCAATTATTTGAAATTTTGAATGAAGCATTTAAAGAGCTTCACAGCGTTGTTCCGCTGGATAGAGAAATGATTGATTATTATGTGAAACGATACTTGATGTTATTAAATCCTGAGTTTGTTAAACTGGTATTTGATAATGAAGAAAATTTAATCGCTTTTATTATTGGGTTACCTTCTCTTTCCGAAGGTTTACAAAAAGCAAATGGAAGTTTGTTCCCTTTCGGTTGGTTTCACTTAAATAAAGCACTTAAGCACCCAAAAGTTATCGACCTTATGTTAACTGGTATTTTGCCAGAATACCAAGCAAAAGGTGTAACAGCAATCTTGTTTTATGAGCTACATAAAGAAATGGAAAAATATGGAGTAACTGAAATGGAAACAACGGGAATTTTTGAAACCAATCAAAAAGTGATTCAAAACTGGAAAAACTACGAGAACATTCAACATAAAAGAAAAAGATGTTGGAAAAAGACACTTTAAATTAATTATTTCTTCAACTATTTTTCTACTTTTAACGCTTCTTAACTTAAAATTTAATGCAATGAGAATAGTAACAATTACATTATTTACAGTTTTGTTTGTTGGAATTTGTCAAGCTCAGGTTGATAAAAAAGACGACGGAAATTATTCTATACCCACAGATAAAACAAAAAATGACACCATAAAAAACAAAAAAAATGGTCATTATTTTTTTGAGTTAGTCGCCAACAACGAAGCAACTAGCATTAAAAATCAAAATAGAACAGGAACTTGCTGGAGTTTTTCTTCTTTATCCTATTTTGAATCCGAATTAATTAGAATGG
>PFUQ01000184.1 GCA_002790175.1 Flavobacteriales bacterium CG_4_9_14_3_um_filter_32_8 | reverse complement strand
TTTTCTTTTGCGATTGATTTTCGAATGTCTTTTAAAATAGCAAATAAAACTTCGTCGGCAGCTCCTCCTCCCTTTTGGGGAACAACAATATCTCCATCATCAACATCACTATAATCGAGTGCTTTTACTAATTGAATAGAAGTAGGATTTTTGATAAAGTTTTTCCCTTTTTTACTTACTTTAAGAATACCATAATTTTCTATTTCTTTAATAACAAGTCCTTCAATAATACATTGACGAATTACAGCTTCCCAATATTTTTCATCCTTATTTTCATCCTCACCCTTACCGAAAAGTTCGTGTGCATCATGGCCAAAAGATTTAATATCAGAAGTTGCAATACCAGAAACAAAAGATGAGATGTATTTGGCTTTAAACACTTCATTTAACCCTAAAATACATTCCAATAATATTTTAACATCATCTTGTCCTTCATATTTTTCTTTCGGATGAGCACAGTTGTCGCACATTCCAGTATCTTCACAATCGGAGTCTTTATAATCTTCGCCAAAATAATGCAACAATTGTTTTCTTCTACATACAGCAGTTTCGCAATAGGAAACCATCTCAAAAATTAGCTGTAACCCAATTTCTAATTCAGCAACTGGTTTTCCATGTAAAAATTTTTCGAGTTTTTCAATATCTTTATAACTATAAAATGCTAAACAGATTCCCTCTCCCCCATCTCTTCCGGCTCTACCAGTTTCTTGATAATAACTTTCTAAGCTTTTAGGTATATCGTGATGAATAACATATCGAACGTCGGGTTTATCAATTCCCATTCCAAAAGCAATTGTTGCTACAATCACATCGGCATCTTCCATCAAAAATGCATCTTGATTTTTTACTCTAGTGCTTGAATCTAAACCAGCGTGATAAGGCAATGCATTTATTCCATTTACCTGAAGTAGTTCTGCAATTTCTTCTACTTTTTTTCTGCTCAAACAATATATTATTCCAGATTTTCCGGTATGCTGCTTAATAAATCGAATAATTTCTTTTTTTACATCTTTTTTAGGACGAATTTCATAATAAAGATTATGTCGATTAAAAGATGCTTTAAAAACCCTAGCTTCCGTCATTCCTAAGTTCTTTTGGATATCTTCTTGAACTTTAGGGGTTGCCGTTGCTGTTAATGCCATTATAGGAACTCTGTCTATTGCCTCAATTATTGTTCTTAACCTTCTGTACTCTGGTCTAAAATCGTGTCCCCACTCTGATATACAATGTGCCTCATCTATGGCAAAAAATGAAATTTTTATACTTTTTAAAAATTCTACATTTTCATCTTTGGTTAAAGATTCTGGAGCAACGTACAATAATTTTGTTACACCTCTAGTTACATCAGCCTTAACTTGTTTTGCTTCTGTTTTGGTTAGCGAGGAATTATAAAAATGTGCAATTCCAGCATCGGTAGATACTGCACGTATGGCATCCACTTGGTTTTTCATTAAAGCAATTAATGGCGAAACAATAATAGCAGTTCCTTCACACATTAAGGCTGGTAATTGATAACATAAAGATTTACCGCCACCAGTTGGCATGATAACAAAAGTATCCTTGCTTTCAAGGAGATTTGAAATAACTAATTCTTGTTCGCCTTTAAACGTATTAAATCCAAAATACTTTTTTAGATATTCAGATAGTGGTGCTTTTATCGTTTGCATTCAATTATAGTTTTCTTATGTTTATTATATTTTATTAAGCATAAATAAGGAAAATAAAACAATACTTTGATTAGGGAGAACTACCTCACTTTCTCAACAAAACTTAATCATTCTCTTCAATGGAGTTATTTGATTAACTTTATTCATGCTCGTTTCTTTAAATCATTTACATTTGTATATAAATATACGACAATTAAATTATTTATAATATATTTTTGTAAAAAAAATTTATCAAATTGAATTCTGCTGAAGAAATAAAACAAATTGCCCGTCAAACTATATCTATTGAAGCGACATCGATTAGTGGTTTGTTAAAATCCATTAATGATGATTTTGTTAAAACTGTTCAATTAATTTTAAACTCAAAAGGCAGGGTGGTTATCAGTGGAATTGGAAAAAGTGCCAATATTTGTCAGAAAATAGTTGCCACATTAAATTCTACTGGTACTCCATCCATATTTATGCACGCTGCTGATGCCATACACGGCGATTTAGGGAATGTGTTAAAAGATGATGTAGTGATTTGCATTTCTAAAAGTGGGGATACTCCTGAAATTAAATCATTAATTCCGCTAATTAAAAATTTTGGCAACCCAATTATTGCCATTACTGGTAATGTTGATTCCTATCTAGGTAAACAAGCAAATTATTCTCTAAACACTTTTGTAGAAAAAGAAGCGTGCCCCAATAATTTAGCTCCAACGAGTAGCACAACAGCACAACTGGCGATGGGAGATGCTTTGGCAGTATGTTTATTAAAATGCAGAGGTTTTAATAGTACCGATTTTGCAAAATTTCACCCTGGTGGAGCTTTAGGAAAAAAATTATTTTTAAAGGTTTCCGATATTTATCCTAACAACGAAAAACCGGAAGTACAACCTGAAAGCTCTATTAAAGAAGTAATAGTAGAGATTTCTTCCAAACGATTGGGTGTTACCGCAGTTATCAAAAATAACAAATTGGTGGGTATTGTTACCGATGGAGATTTAAGAAGAATGTTGGAGAAAACCACTAATTTTGATAGTTTATCGGCTGCAGCCATTATGACTGCAACTCCAAAAACAATAAGTGGAGATGAATTGGCTGCCAGTGCTTTAGAATTAATGCAAAACAATAACATTACTCAATTAATTGTTGCAGATAATGATATTTATTTAGGAGTTATTCATTTGCATGATTTATTGAAAGAAGGAATTATATGAAAACAAAACTGACCATATTACTTTTATTATTATTTAGTTTTCAAATTGGGAAAAGTCAGTTTGCCATAAATTTCTCAGCTAACCAAACATGGATATGCTTAGGAGACACTACAACTTTTACTTCTTATAGTTCTCCAACTATAGCCACAAGTTGGTACTGGGATTTCGGTGATGGAGATACTTCTAATATCCAAAACCCTATACACGCTTATAATTCTCCTGGATCATACGATGTTACTTTAATTGCTAGTGATGGTATAGATACAGATAGTCTAACGAAACCCTTTTTCATCAATGTGGATTCTCTTATTGTCGATTTTACCTTCAATATTAATATTGACACTGTTAATTTTTACGATCAATCATTCCCTGCATATTTGTGGGATTGGAATTTTGGCGATGGAAATACTTCAATGCTAGCAAATCCTATGCATATATATGATTTACCACCTGATTCTTGTTATAGTGTCACTCTATTAGTTACTCATCCTCAAAATTGTAAAGACTCTATAACTAAATTGATTTGCATTACAAGTATAGAAGAATTAAATGTCAAAAATATCAATATTTACCCCTCACCTATTATTAATAATCAATTTAAGATTAAAGGAGAAGTACAAGGATTAATTGGTGTTGTTGCTTATGACATTTTAGGAAATGAAGTTAAAATCCCCATCCTTTTTAAAAGTGAAAATGAAATAACTTTAGCAACTAATCAACTTAAAAAAGGCAGTTATTTTATCAAATTATTATTTGAGAATGGTGCTCCAATTACAAAGACAATTGTAGTTCAGTAAAACATCCCTCTAAATCTCCCTTCAAAGGGAGACTTTACCTCAACACATCTTGGCTGATGAATTTTTCATAATTATCCGAATGGATAATAGCCGTTTTACTTTCGGGATAAGCATTGGTAAAGGTTTTGGTAATTTGGTGTTTCTTTTTGTCTGTCCATTTAAACTCGTAGGCACTCAATTTTCCGTCTTTTTCTTCTACATAATCTATTTCTTGTTTGTCTTTGGTTCGCCAGAAATAAGTGTTTCCATAAAATTTGGCGTAGTTGTTTCGTTTCAAATGTTCCGAAACTAAATAGTTTTCCCATAACGCACCAATATCTTGTCGCCCTTCTAAAATTTGGAACGAAGAAATCAGGGCATTTCTAATTCCGTTGTCGTAAAAATATATTTTCTTGGAAGCTTTTAACTCATTTCTTAAATTTCTACTAAAGGAAGGTAAACGAAAAACAACAAACGATTTTTCGAGTAGTTGAATGTATGATTCTACTGTTTTGCTATCGATCCCGATTAAATTACCAATTTCGTTGTACGAAACTACGTTTCCTAGTTGGTAGGCTAATGCCTGCAAAAGTTTGATTAATTTTTCGGGTTTTTTAATGGCATCGAGCATCAACAAATCGCGATACAAATAACTATCGGAAAGCAGTTTTAGCACTTCAATTTCGTTGCCTAAATTATTTACTACCTCAGGGTACGAGCCAAAAACCAAGCGATGTTTCAACATTCGTTTTTCAATCAATTCGGAAGTATGGTTTGCCAATTCGGTATATGAAAAAGGATACAATTGAAATTCAAATTTTCTTCCTGTTAACGGCTCATTCATTTTATTTTGTAGTTCAAAAGCCGATGAACCTGTTGCAATTACTTGAATTTCGGGATAGGTGTCGATTAATAATTTTAAGGCTAAACCAATTTCATCAATGTTCTGAGCTTCATCAATCATCACTAATTTGTTATTTCCAATCAATGATTTTAAGGCTGTAGATGTTGGATTCTTGAATCGTTCTTTTATATCAAATTCATCGGCATTAAGCCAAATAGTTGGATTCTGTTGATTCTCCATCAATTTCTTCAACAACGTTGTTTTCCCAGTTTGGCGAGCACCAATAAGGGTAATTATTTTTCCTTGAAATAGCTTTTCTTGGATTTGATGTTCAATAATTCGCTGTATCATTCTTGTTAATTTTATTCAAAATACAACTTTTTTGGAATACAATCCAAAAATATATCAACTTTTTTGGAATTTGATATTAATAGTGTACTGTGAACTTTAAATTCTCCAGTGGTCGGATAGGCTCTCAAACCTCCCAGCCCGTACCGAAAAAGTACGTTCGGGCGGGAAACCTCAAACTTTTAACTCAACACTACCTCAACACTAAAAGTCGTTCGGAATCCAGTTTTAAAAAAATAAAAAGAAGGATGGTAAAAGACCATAAGGAAGAACCACCGTAGCTAATAAATGGCAATGGGATTCCAATTACTGGAATCAGTCCAATGGTCATTCCGATATTGACAAAAAAATGGAAAAACATAATAGAGGCAACAGAATATCCGTAAATTCTGGTAAAAATGGAGCGCTGTCTTTCTGCTAAAAAAAGTAGTCTTAAAAATAAACCTAAATAGAGGCATACAACAATAAAAGTTCCTATAAACCCCCACTCTTCACCTATAGTGCAAAAAATAAAATCAGTGCTTTGCTCTGGCACAAAATTAAACTTTGTTTGAGTGCCTTCTAAAAAACCTTTACCCATAAATCCTCCAGAGCCTATTGCAATAAGCGATTGCTTAATATTCCATCCATCTCCTTGACGCAAATCTTTTAAATGTGTCTTTTTCTCGATTAAGTCATTGTTGATGTTAATTTTTACCTCTTTATTTAATTTTATCTCATTCATCTCTAAAGTTAACTCATCAATCTGTTCAATCAATTTATCCTCTTCTCCCAAAAGAACAGTTATCCGAGTACGTTGGTGTTCTTTTAAAATATTATTAAAAGTGAAATCGATACTAAAAATGTAAAAACACGTTAATACAAATATTAAAATTCCAACAAAGTGAATTGCTTTATCTCTCATTTCTTTTTTAAAAACTAAAAACAACAGTAATGTTGACAAAGAAATGCCAATAAAATAATAAGCATATTTCTCATTAAAGTCATAATGATAATAGGTATAAACAAAAAAAGAAAAAACGATTACTGAAATAATAGTTGTTTTTAAATTATATTTTATAAGGGTATGAAAAATTAGATACGCAAAAGAGGCTGTAATAATAACATGAACAGAGCCATAAATTAATGTTAATACAAAAACAACAATTGCTAATAATCCAAATAATAAGATATTTCCAGATAACCCCTCTCTATACATCATAAAAACAAAAGCGATATAAACTAGTGTTGATCCGGCATCTCCTTGTATTAATATTAAAAGTGCAGGAATTCCTATAATAATTGAGGCGATGACTTTAGTTTTAAGGTCGCCCATTTTTATGTTAAGTGCAGAAAGATATTTTGCTAAAGCCAACCCGGTTGCAAATTTTGCAAATTCAGAAGGTTGCAATGCAAAATCTCCAATTTTAAACCAAGAGCGTGCACCATGTACCTCTTCACCAAACAATAGTACTCCAAGCAATAAGAAAATAACTCCAATATAAATTGGAAATGCAAAAGAGGTGAAAAATTGGCCTTCAACTAAAAGTATGATAAATGCTATGATTAAGGCAAATCCAATCCACATCATTTGTTTTCCATACAATTGAGAAATATCAAAAATTTTAAAATGTTCTTCATTATAAACTGCTGCATAAATATTTATCCAACCAAAAAAAACAAGCAACAAATAAATGCCAACCACTACCCAATCTATATTAGAAAATATGTTCCGATATCCTCTCATTATTTAGGCTTTTTTTTAGGAATTACATTCATTAAATTGGCTTCTAATATTCTTTTTTCTTTTTCAATATTTTCAGGTGCGATAGTGCCTATTAAGTATAATTCCATCATTAAACTAGCAATAGGTGCAGCCCAAGTTCCACCAAAACCAGCATTTTCCACATAAACTGCAATGGCAATTTTTGGGTTATCTTTAGGTGCAAATGCTATAAAAGCAGAATGATCTTCTCCGTGAGGATTTTGTGCTGTACCTGTTTTCCCACAGACTAAAATGGAATCATTTATTTTTGCCCTTCTAGCGGTTCCGCCAGGCTCATTAACGACTCGATACATACCATCAACAACTAAATTGAAGTATTTTTGGTGAACACCTACATATTGTTTTTTAGTAAATTGAGATGGAATTTTTTCTATCTTATCAATTTTTTTAATAAAATGTGGTATGTAATAATACCCTCTATTAGCAATAATTGCAGATAGGTTTGCCATTTGTAGTGGAATTACGCCAACCTCACCTTGTCCTATGCTTAATGAATAGATAGTACTAAACGCCCAACGTCCTTCACCATACCACTTATTATAAAAAGCAACATCAGGAACAAAACCACTTTTAACACCAGGAAAATCAACGCCCATATCGCTTCCAAAACCAAATTTTTTAACTTTTTTTGACCAAATTCCTAAGCCTATTTCACTATCTTTAAATATGCTTTTTGATCTTTTTTGTTGGATTATTTTTCTAAAAACCTGATAATAATAAGGATTACAAGACATTTTAATAGATTCCGAAACATTATTTGCTGGTGGGTGGTTGTGGCAGTTTACCAAACTTTTTATACAAGAAAAACCTGTGTTTTCTGTAATCACACCTTCTTCTAATGCGACAAGAGCTTGTACTGTTTTAAAAATAGAACCTGGTGGATATTTTGCCATTATTGCTCTATTAAATAATGGATTTAAACTATCGGTACTCAATACTGGATAATTTTTCCGTACATCTCTCCCTACTAATA
>PFUQ01000092.1 GCA_002790175.1 Flavobacteriales bacterium CG_4_9_14_3_um_filter_32_8 | reverse complement strand
ACGACACCAGAATCAAAAGAATTTTTAGAACGATTAAACTCGATTGAGAAATTTGCCAAACAAGCCGACACAACTCTTGATAAGTTATTGAAAGCTGAAGAAAATTGGTTTTGGGGTACTTTTGCCAAATTAATGAAATAAATTTTTTTAATACTAACTTTCAGAAATTCCTGAAAGTTTAAAAACTTAAAGTCATGGAAACAAAAGAAAAAATTGTAGTAACAGGAGCTCTTGGTTATTCAGGAAAAGTAATTGCCGAAAAATTACTGGAAAAAAATTATCAAGTAAAAACTATTACCAACTCGTTAAACAAGCCAAATCCTTTTGGCAATAAAATTGAAATGGATTCCTTCAACTTTAACGAACCCAAAAAATTAATAGCAGCATTAACAGGTTACGATGTATTAATTAATACCTATTGGGTTCGATTTAACCACAACAATTTTAATCATTCAACTGCTGTTGCCAATACCAAAATACTTTTTGACTGTGCTAAAAAAGCTGGAATAAAAAAAATAGTTCATGTTAGCATCACCAATCCATCGGTAAATTCAGAGTTAGAATATTTTAAAGGCAAAGGAGATTTAGAAGCTTATTTAAAAGCACTTGGAGTGAATTATGCAATTATTAGACCTGCGGTATTGTTTGGTAAGGAAGACATTTTAATTAATAATATTGCTTGGGTAATAAGGCATTTACCAATTTTTGGTGTTTATGGAAAAGGAGATTATAAAATTCAACCCATTCATGTAGATGATTTTGCTGACCTAATTATTAATGAATGTTTTAATACTACCAATGCTACAATCAATGCAATTGGTCCAGAAACATTTACCTATAAAGAGCTTGTAAAAACAATTATGGATATTATCAACGTTAAAAAGAGGATTATTAATACAGCTCCTTATTTAGGTTATTTAGCTGGTAAATGGGTAAGTTTTCTAAAAAATGATGTCACCATAACTAGAGAGGAAATAAAAGGGTTAATGGATAATTTGCTGTATGTAGAAACAATTCCAACAGGAAAAATAAAATTAACGGATTGGGCTAAACAAAATCACCAAACACTTGGAACAACCTATGCAAGCGAATTGGCTAGAAGAAAATAAAATAGGTTAATTAGAGGCAGTCTTTAAAGTTGGCAGTCCTCAATCTTTGGTTGGCAAATCTTTCTGTAAAGTGTTGTTTTTTGCTAACTGTAGATTGCTGACTTGATTGTAAAAAGCCATACATTGTGGACAAACACTAACTTATTCTACCTTAATTTCAACAGGATTTTTTCTTACTAAGCTCATTTCTTTAATTAAATGATTGGCACCAGCAAATTTATCGATGATAAATAAGGCGTAGCGAATGTCTAAGGCAATGTTTCTACATTGGTCTTTGTCGTACATAATATCACTCATCGTGCCTTCCCAACATCGATCGAAATTTACACCAATTAAGTCGCCATTTGCATTTAAAACTGGGCTGCCAGAGTTTCCTCCTGTGGTATGGTTGGATGCAATAAAGCAAACGTGTACCTCGCCATTTTCGGCATATTGTCCGTAATCTTTTTTGTTATATAAAGTTTTTAGTTGGTCTGGCACATCGTAATCGTAAATCTCAGGATTATCTTTTTCTATAATTCCCTCTAACGTAGTATAATGTTTATACGAAACCCCATCAATTGGCTCGTAGCCATTTACTTTTCCGTAAGCAACTCTTAATGTTTGATTGGCATCTGGGTAAAATAATTTGTCTTTATCCATTGCTAATAACCCTTCCATATAAGTTCGTTGTAATAAATCGATTTGATTGTTAAGTACGAGTAAAGAGTCTTTAATTTTAAAATCATAAAGAGCTACGATGCTTTGTCGCAACAAATACAAAGGGTCTTTCTCTAGTTTTTTTAAAGTAGAACCATTAAAATTATTCAATAAATTCATTGCTTTTTCTTCACTTACCAACTTCGATTTTAAATACAATTGATCAGTATAAGCCTTGACATGACCTTTGTATTTATTTTTAATGGTTAATAAAATGGTTGGTTGATAATTTGCATCAACATTATCATAATAGAGTTGCAAAAGTGAGGTTACTAATTTTTTGTCTGTTGTTGCATTGTAATTTTTATAAAATCCTGTTGTTGCTTTTTTCAAATTTTCTACGGTATTGGTATCAATTTTTTTCTCTGTAATTAACTTTTCCCAATAACCTGCATAACTAACAATATCAAGCGAAACTCCTGCTTCATAATAATAAGCATACGCTAAGCGATAAGGAGTTAATTTGGTATAAATGGTTTTTAGTTGAGGTAAAAGAGAACCATATTTTTTCTTGTTCTCTGGAGTAGAATTTGCCCATTCCTGAAATCTTTTTTCTAAAACTTCTTTCTTTTCAACGGCATGCATTCTAGTCAATCCTTTACTTTCTCCAATCCATTTTTTCCAAGCATTAGAAATACCAGCATGCTTGGCAGCATATTGAATTCTAACTTTTGCGTCCGCATTCATGGCAAGAGTTAAAATGTCTATTTTTTTCTGTCTTGCTTTTATTCGGTGAGGGTTATCAATTTCGAGTTTTTGTTGTATGGCGTAAGAAGTTAGGTATTCTTCAGTTTTGTAGGGATAACCAAAAACCATGGTAAAATCATCTTTTTTTACGCCATCCATAGCAATAGCAAAATATTTTTTTGGTTGATAAGGAACATTGTCCGCTGCATATTCGGCAGGTTGGTTGTCTTGGTTGGCGTAAATTCTGAACAACGAAAAATCTCCAGTATGTCTTGGCCACATCCAGTTATCGGTATCGCCACCAAATTTTCCAATGGCAGAAGGTGGAGAACCTACATAACGAACATCATTAAAAACTTCATATACAAAAAGGTAATATTCGTTTCCATAGTAAAAGGGTTTAATGCTTGCTTCATAATGCGTTTCTGCGGTGGCAGTTTTAGCAATTTCAACGCTATTTTTTTTAATGGTTTTTTGTCTTTCTTCCTCACTCATTTCACTAGTTACGCCATTCAAAACCTGAGTGCTTACATCTTCCATCCGAATCAAAAAAGTTACATTTAATCCAGGACAAGCCAATTCTTGTTCTTTGCTCATTGCCCAATAACCATTGGTTAAATAATCGTGTTCTACCGAACTGTGTGCTTGTATTTGTCCGTAACCACAATGATGGTTAGTAATTAGCAAGCCTTGATTAGAAATGAGTTCTCCAGTGCAACCTCTACCAAAAATCATTACCGCATCCTTCATGCTGGCTTGGTTTACGCTATAAATATCTTCGGCTGTGAGTTTAAATCCTTTTTCTTGCATATCGGCAATGTTGTATTTTTCTAACAACATCGGAATCCACATTCCTTCATCAGCTTTGGTTTGAAATGTGGTGAGAATAATTAGAAAAACGAGTAGAAATTTTTGTATTTTCATAGATGAAACATTTAAAATAGAGCTGCGAAATTACTACTTTTTAGAAAACACCAATCAAAAAATGAGAGTTGGTTCTTCTTGGGTATATTTGTTGTACTTATTAAATTTATGAAGTATAAAAAAGTTGTATTAATTACATTTTGTTGCTTTCAGTTGATGTGTTTTGCACAA
This sequence comes from Flavobacteriales bacterium CG_4_9_14_3_um_filter_32_8, assembly GCA_002790175.1. Lineage (GTDB taxonomy): Bacteria > Bacteroidota > Bacteroidia > Flavobacteriales_E > Vicingaceae. The sequence continues at coordinate 4,092 of PFUQ01000092.1, read as the reverse complement.
CCAAAAGAATATACGCATCAAGATACATTAAGAGGCTCTATTACTCCTGAAAGAGCTTGGTGGAATTTAACGTATTACCATTTAAGCGTAAAAGTGGATATTGAAAATCAAACACTATCTGGAAGTAATATCATACAGTATCAGGTGTTAGCGTCGCAACAAATTTTACAAATAGAGCTACAAGAACCATTAAAAATCATCAAAATTATACAACAAGAACACGAGTTGAGTTTTAAAAAAGATGGTTATTCGTATTTTATACAACTTACCCAAAACCAAAAAATTGGCGACATCAACGAACTCACTATTTATTACGAAGGAACGCCTCAAGTTAGTAAAAACCCACCGTGGAGTGGTGGTTTATCTTGGAAAACTGACGAAAATGGAAACCCATGGGTGGTTACCACCTGTCAAGGAATTGGTGCAAGCATTTGGTGGCCCAATAAAGACCATGCTTACGATGAGCCCGACAGTCTATTAATTAGTGTTATCGTTCCAAAAAATTTGGTTGATGTTTCTAATGGACGTTTAAGAAGTGTAGTAGAAAATAAGGACAACACTAAAACCTATCATTGGTTTGTTACTAATCCCATTGCTAATTATGGAGTAAACATGAACATTGGTAATTACGTTCACTTTAATGAAGTTTATAAAGGTTTAAAAGGAAGTTTAGATTGCGATTATTATGTGCTGCGGAACAATTTAACAAAGGCAAAAGAGCAATTTAAAGAAGTGCCAAAAATGTTGGCTGCTTTCGAATATTGGTTTGGTCCATATCCTTTTTATGAAGATGGTTATAAATTGGTGGAGGTTCCTTATGCAGGCATGGAACACCAAAGTTCGGTGACGTATGGCAATGGATTTAAAAATGGTTATTTAGGAAGAGATGTGAGCCATACCGGGTGGGGAATGAAATTCGATTTTATTATTGTTCATGAATCGGGACACGAATGGTTTGCCAATAACATTACTCATGTTGATGTTGCTGACATGTGGATACACGAAGGATTTACTTCTTATTCAGAGAATCTATTTGTAGAATACTACTATGGAAAACAAGCTTGTACTGATTATGTTGTTGGAATTAGACAAAACATTTTAAATGATAAACCCATCATTGGTACCTACAACGTCAATCAAGAAGGTTCGGGCGATATGTATTACAAAGGGGCAAACATTTTACACACGCTTCGCCAACTCGTAGAAAATGATACCCTTTGGAGGGAGGTTTTAACAGGATTAAATACCCAGTTTTATCACCAAACGGTTACTTCTAAACAAGTGGAAGATTACATGAGCGAAAAAACAGAAAAAGATTTATCAGCCTTTTTTAACCAATATTTAAGAACCAATAAAATTCCGAAGTTAGAATACTCGATAAAGGATAAAAACTTACAATTTAGATATGTAAATATTGTTGAAGATTTTGATATGCCACTTCGGGTTTTTATCAATGAAAAAGAAAAATGGATTTTTCCCAATAAAGATTGGAAGGAAATACCATTGGAAATCAAAATTAAATCGTTGGTAATTGATGCTAATTTTTACATAGTAGCTGAGGAAAAATAATTTATTACCGTTATTTTACTTGACTTTGTGCTTAAAAACGCTAACTTCGTTTATTCCTGAAGTTTCGGGACTAAAAGATATTGAAATGTCACTTAGCTTAGCGTTGTAGCACATTTAAAAAAGAGAATCTATGTCTTGTCCTAAAATAAGTTTACACTAAAAAAAATAAAAATAAAAAAGCCCCGACATTTATTGTCGGGGCTCTTGTACCCAGAGCGGGAATCGAACCCGCACTCGTTAGAACACGAGTTTGAGTCGTGCGCGTCTACCAATTCCGCCATCTGGGCAAAACTTTACTTTGCATTTACGAATGGCGAAAATATTGAATAGTTTTGATACTTAAAAGCTATTTGCAGAAATATTTACTCAGATTATAAATAATTATTTGACAGATAGTTATTAAATTATTACATTTGCAGCCCTTTTAAATGAAGGATAAACTAAGAGTAATGTCAAAAACACAACTATTTGCCGGTCGTGCATCAATGGACTTAGCACTAAAAATAGCTGCTAAACATGGTACTGCTTTGGGTAATGTGATTGTTAGTACGTTTAGTGATGGCGAATTTCAACCATCATTTGAGGAGTCAGTACGTGGTTCTGATGTTTTTATTATTCAATCCACTTTTCCACCAGCCGACAATTTAATGGAATTATTAATGATGATTGATGCAGCAAAAAGAGCTTCAGCCAACAGCATTGTTGCCATTATTCCTTACTTTGGATTTGCCCGTCAAGATAGAAAAGACAAACCAAGAGTTCCGATAGGAGCAAAATTGGTTGCTAATATGCTTGCCGCTGCAGGTGTAACCCGAATAATGACCATGGATTTACACGCCGATCAAATTCAAGGATTTTTTGAGGTTCCTGTTGACCATTTATTTGCCTCCTCTATTTTTATTCCTTACGTACAAAGTTTAAAGCTACCTAACTTAACCATTGCTTCTCCAGATATGGGAGGAGCTAAACGAGCTCATGCTTATGCAAAATATTTACATGCAGAAGTTGTTGTTTGCTACAAACACAGAAAAAAAGCCAACGAAATCGACAACATGTTATTAATTGGTGAAGTAGCAGGAAAAGATATTATTATTGTTGATGATATGGTAGATACTGCCGGAACATTAACAAAAGCAGCAGCTATTATGATGGAAAATGGTGCAACAAGCGTAAGAGCAATGACAACTCATGCCATTCTATCTGGTGATGCATACCGAAGAATTGAAGACTCAAAACTAACAGAACTAATTGTTACAGATACCATACCTTTAGCCAAACAAAGTGCTAAAATAAAAGTGATTTCTGTAGCCAATTTATTTTCTGATGTGATTAAAAAAATAACTAGTCACGAATCGATTAGTGAATCATTTATTTGTTAATTAATAAACCAATTTATAATGAAATCTGTAGCGTTAAGCGGAAATAAGAGAACACAAAGAGGATCGTCAGATGCTAATTCCCTTAGAAAAGAAAAAAATGTACCATGTAATCTTTATGGCGGAAAAGAAAATATTCTTTTTGCAGTTGAAGAAATAAAATTCAACAAATTAATCAACACTCCCGAAGTTCAATTCGTTGATTTGGATATTGATGGAGCTAAATTCAAATCAATAATTAAAGAAGTTCAATTTCATCCTGTTACCGACAGAACAATTCATGTTGACTTTTTAGAAGTTGCTCAAGATAAACCTGTTGCAATTCACATTCCTGTAACTGTTACTGGAACATCTAAAGGTGTTTTAAGTGGTGGTAAATTAAGAATGGTAACTAGAAAATTAAAAGTAATTGGACTTCCAGCTGCTTTACCAGAAACTATTGAATTAGATATTACTGAATTAAAAATAGGTCAAACTATTAAAGTTGGTGATATTAAAAAGGAAGGACTTACTTTTTTAGATGCTGCAAATGCAGTTGTAATTGCTGTTAAAATGAGTAGAGTAGCTACAGCTACTGAAGACGGAGAAGCTGAAGAACATACTCCAGAAAGTCATGAAGAAGTTGCAAAAGAAGAAACAGCTGCAGCTGAATAAATTGAAAGATGAAGTATTTAATTGTAGGTCTGGGCAACATTGGCTCTGAATACGAAAATACTCGACATAACATTGGTTTTATGGTATTGGATGCTTTGGCTAAAGCATCCAATATTTTTTTTGAATCCAACAAGCTTGCTTTCACTGCAACCTATAAATTTAAAGGTAGAACTTTTATCCTCATCAAACCCACCACTTATATGAACTTGAGTGGAAAAGCAGTCAACTATTATCTTCAACAAGAAAAAATAAAACAAGAAAACATACTGGTTATCACCGATGATATTGCCCTGCCTTTTGGTACGCTTCGCTTAAAAGGAAAAGGAAGCGACGGTGGGCATAATGGATTAAAAAATATTACTGAAACATTAGGAAATTCAGACTTTGCTCGTTTACGTTTTGGCGTTGGAAGTGAGTTTGTAAAGGGCAAACAAATTAATCATGTGTTGGGAGAATTTGCTCCAGAAGAAAAAGCATTACTTCCAGAAAGATT
>PFUQ01000014.1 GCA_002790175.1 Flavobacteriales bacterium CG_4_9_14_3_um_filter_32_8 | reverse complement strand
AGGAGATAAAGCTGCATATAAAATATATTCTGAAAAAGGAGGAAAATCTTCTTATGAAAAAATATTAAAAGAGGCTGAAAAAGCGGATATTATTTTCTTTGGAGAACTACATAACAACCCTATTAACCATTGGTTAGAATTAGAACTTGCTAAAGATATTTTTTTTCAAATTAACGATAACTTAGTGTTAGGTGCAGAAATGTTTGAAGCTGACGACCAAGTAACCATTAATGAGTATTTAGGAGGAAAACATTCTTATGATACTTTTAAAAGTGAAGTAAAAGTTTGGCCCAACAACACTACAGACTATCAACCTTTAATGGATTTTGCAATGAAAAATCAACTTAATTTTGTTGCTACCAATGTTCCTAGAAGATATGCCAACATTGTTTATAAGAATGGATTTAAAGGGTTGGCAAGTATAAGTGATGAAGGGAAAAAATGGATAGCTCCACTTCCAATAAAATACGATAAAGATTTACCTGGGTACAAAGAAATAGTTGCGATGAGTGGTGGGCATGGAGGAGAAAATTTACCAATGGCTCAAGCTATAAAAGATGCTACAATGGCTCATTTCATTTTAAAAAATTGGAAAAAAGGTCAAACATTTATTCATTATAATGGTTCGTATCACTCTAATAACTTTGAAGGAATTATTTGGTATTTAAAACAACAAAACCCCGACTTAAATATTTTAACCATTGCATCTGTTGAACAATCAAAACTTGATTCATTAGCAGAGGAAAATAAGGGTTTAGCTAATTTTATCCTTTGTACTCCTGAATCGATGACTAAAACGTATTAAGATTATTTTATAATTTCAAAATCTGGTAATTCAACTATTTCCTCTTTGTTTGTTATTTCAGCACTCTTATATAATGCTTCAACACCAGAGGCGATGGTAAAAGTGGTGTCTTTTGAATAAACAAAAATGGTATAATTCCCTTTTCTTAAATGTTTAAATTCAAAAACTCCATTGGGGTCTGTTTTAATTTTGTCATCATAAAATTGATTGTCGCCATAAATGATATACACTTCTTCTTCCGGTGCGTAATACTCAGAGAGAAGTTGAGTAAATGATGCATTGTAATTTTTAGCATATACTTTTCCTGTAATAGAGGCTCTACCACCCTCTCCTTCTTCTTTTGAACAAGAAGAAATTATAAGCGTTATTAATGTTATTACAATTATTAATTTATTTTTCATTCCTATAAATTTAAAGTAGTGTAAATTTTATTGTTTTAGAAAAAGCTTCAGATGTAAACTCAATAAAATAAGTTCCTGCTGCTAAATGATATTGTTGTTTGGTGAAAGTAATTGTAAAATGTCCTGCTGCATGAAAAGAAGAGTGGGGAATTATCTCTTTGATAACTTTTCCATCGACAGCTAAAATTTCAATAGAAAGTTGTTGTTCGTTGGGTACTTCATAACTAATATTAACAGTATTGTTTGCTGGGTTAGGATAAATAGTTAGTTGATAGTCTAAGGTATTAAAATAGGCTGTAAATTCATCATTTGTAGCAACATTGGTGGTTAAAGAAGCTTCATTTTTGGTGGCTAAAGTAGTGGCAATTGACTCCCACCGATTGAAGGTGTAACCAGAATTAGGAAGAGCAGTTATGGTGACTGGAACACCATCAAAATAAATGCCTGTCCATGGCAATTGATCAGGAACAATTGTGTTTATTTTTATCAATCCTGCACCTTCAGGTTGTACTTTTAAGGTAATGTCAACTTGTTTTATTAAACCAAAATTATTTTCTAAATGAGTACGCACATAAGATGGACGTTGCACCATAAACGCTAGCATAGAATCGATTGCTATTTTCCAAGAAGGGACATCCACACTAGTTGCTACCCATAAAGAAGAAAAGAGTTCTATGGGGCCAGCCCATTTATTAAAATGTCTTGCCATTTCTGGTGCTAAATCATCAGCCATTGTTTTTGCAATTACAGTTACTCTATATGGAAGAAAAGTAGTGTTTAGTAAATCGGCATAGCGATTAATAAAATAATTTTTGTAGCTATTGTTTTTTAGTATGTTTTGAAGAATTAATACATGAGGATTTATTGACGCAGGAGCATTAATTAATGCCCCCATATAATCGTAAGAAGAGTTTACTAAAGTTCCAAATAATCCTGTTCCTAAATCGGTATCCCATAGTACATATCTCCATTTTCCGACAGGATTATTTACTCTCCAAAATTTGATGTTATTGCTTGTGGAATCAGTCAACCAATCTATGTTTCCATAATACAATTCGGAAACAAAGTAATCCGTAAAGTTATTCATATCTAAGCTATCACACACTTTAGCATAATTCGAATCGATACTATTATCATTGGTTATCATAAAAACTGCCAAGTTGATGTAACCTTTATTTGAGCCTTCAATGATGTCTCCGCTAAAACGGAGATAATCTATAGTGCCTTCTTTTACTTCGCTATGATTGTTATAAATAAATCGATCGTCTTGCACTTCTCTCATTCCGTAAACTCCCCAATAGTCTCCATTTAAAAATAGCACACAGGGTTCGTATGCCATATAATCTAATTTTAATTCACGAACAACCCGCAACATAAAAGCATCTCTAAAATGAACAGTATTAAAATCGATACCAGCATTTCGTAAATTAAAGTTTTTAAACTTACTGATGTATGGTTTTTCGGGAAATAAATTATAGTTAATCCATTTCTCATTGTAATCATCTTTGGCTAATACTCTAAAACTCTTTTGAGGAAATGATTTGGAGTAATTACCATGAATTTTAAGTCCAATGTCTAAATCAAACCCCAAGTTTTTATTTCTATCAAAATATTCAACATGAGCTTCTTTTTCCCAACCTTGCCAAAAGTTAGCTCCCAAAAATGGGTAGTTGATAGAATCTGCAAAAGGACCCATTACATATAAACCAGTATAATGACTCCACAAATTTTCGGGAGCAGTAGTTATTGAAATAACTGGAAGTTTAATGTCTTCATTAATAAAATAAGTGGAAGTAACCGTATTACTTGGTAATAATTTAGGATCGCTAGGGAAGAATTTGGCTTTTAAAATAGTGTTTGAATTGATGGGAATACTTCCTGTATATAAGTTGATTGCACTTGGAGTAGGAATATCTCCATTGGTGGTATAATAAATATTTCCTGCTTGTGAATTGGTAAGTTGGGTGGTTTGTGGAGTTTGATAAAATCCTGCTTTTAAAGTAAAAACAGGCTCATTGGCATAATCATTAAAACAAGTAGCCATCACATTTGTAGTGTCTGGTGTTGGTGTGTCAAATAAACACCATTGAGATGCTCCATCTGTAATTCTTCCTCTTGAATTATTGGTATGCACTTCATCCATGATTACCTCGTCTATTTTAACTCCATTATTATCAAATAGCTTGATTCTAAAAGGAGAACTTGAGATGTTAAAATTGGTATGTAGATTATTATTTTCTACTGGAAATGGGAAAAAAGTCACAGTTGTATCTTTTATCCCCAATAATAAATAAGGTCTAATTGTTAAGTCTGATAGATCTCCAGCATAATTATGTACTTGTATAGCAAATGTATTTATACCATTCACTTTTGCAGCATTTAAGATGGCATTATCAATAAAGTAAAATTCTAAATTACCTCCTTGGTATTCATGAGCTTCGTGTTCATCATAAGCTAATTCGTTATACAATGGAGGAATACCATTTACTCCAATATTATTTCTTTTAATTTCTACTCCATTTAAGTATGCAACAAAAGCGTCATCATAATCAACAGCAAAAAGAGCAACAGCAATTTTTGAAGTATCTGTTAAGGTAAAATCTGTTCTTAAAAAACAGGAAGTTGTGGGAGTAATAATTGTAGAATCATCGCCATCGCCATATCCAATTCCTCCTTGACCAGAATTCCATGAAGTAGCATTAAAAGTAGGCAAGTTCCAATTGACTGGGGGTTGAGAAGTGCCGACAAAATACTTCCAAAAAATTTCAGGGTAAACAGGAACTTCCCAGTGGTCGAATACTAATTTTCTGTTTTTCTCTGAAGCAAAAACGGTGAGGTGTTTGCCAGGCTGAATATAGATTTCAGGAAAAGTCCATTTGATTTCGCTCTGTTCTTGTCGTGTTAATTGATATCCTTTTAAATTAACAGCTAAAGTTCCTTTGTTGTACAACTCAATCCAATCTGGATAATCACCATCTTCATCAACGTAACCAGTATTTTGAGCACTCGAAATTTCATTGATAACTACTTGTCCAAACAAAACAGTAGAAAAACTCAAGAATATGAAAACCAAAAAAATTCTCATTCAATTTTTAATCAATTAAGCTAATAAAATTAAGAATTTTTTTTTAATCTATTCATCGGATGACTTAAAGTCATCCGATGAATAGACAATAAATTTAATTAGCTTGCAGCAACTTCTCTAAACTCTCGTTATTTTTTTCCCATTCCAACATTGCCTTTTCTAATGCCACTTTAGCTTGATTATATTGTACTAATAATTCATCAGAATAAGAGCCAGGGTTCATCAATTTAGTATTGAGATTATCGATGTTACCTTCCAATTTTTCAATTTCCTTTTCTAGGTTATTGATTTTATTTTGAACTCTTTTTATTTCTTTCTCTTGTTGTTTTCTTTCTTCATAAGTCAACGAATTGGTAGCGATTGACTTCTCTTTTTTTACAACGACCTTTTCTTTTTGCTCAAATTCTCTAATAGTGGAAGCCTTTTTAGATTGAAGAAATTCATAAACCCCACCTAAAAATTGTTTGACTGTTCCGTTACTAAACTCGTACATTTCAGAGACTAATCCATCTAAAAAATCCCTGTCGTGAGAAATAACAATTAAAGTTCCATCATATTTTAATAAGGCTTGTTTTAGCACATCTTTAGATTTAATATCCAAGTGGTTGGTTGGCTCATCTAATACCAACAAATTAACTGGCTCTAACAACAATTTACACAACGCAACTCTTGCTCTTTCGCCACCTGACAATACCGATATTTTTTTATCAATCTCCTCTGCACCAAACATAAAGGAACCTAAAATGGATCTTATTTTTTTTCGAATTTCACCATGAGCAGCGGCATCAACAGTTTCAAATACAGTTTTATTTTTATCTAATTCCTCTGCTTGGTTTTGAGCAAAGTAAGCCAATGCTACATTGTGTCCTAATTTTAATTCTCCCTCATGCTCAATTTCTCCAACTAACGCTTTTATCATGGTTGTTTTTCCTTCGCCATTTTTACCAACAAAAGCTACTTTTTTACCTCTTTCAATAAAAAAATTGACGTGGCTAAAAACTCGGTTATCGCCATATGCTTTCCCAACGCCATGTGCTTCAACAGCAACTTTTCCAGACCTTGGAGCGGGAGGAAAAGAAAGACGTATTGCAGTATTATCCTCTTCTTCCATCTCAATTCGATCGAGCCTATTTAATTGTTTAATTCTACTCTGAACCTGAACCGCTTTAGTTGCCTTTGAACGAAATCGCTCAATAAATTTTTCAGTATCGGCAATTTGTTTTTGTTGATTGGTAAAGGCAGCAAGTTGTTGTTCTCTTCTTTCTTTACGTTGCTCTAAATAGTTGGAATAATAGGTTTTGTAATCATAAATTTTTCCTAACGCAATTTCAATGGTTCTATTGGTAACATGATCTAAAAATGCTTTATCGTGAGATACCAAAACCACTCCTCCGGGGTAAACTTTTAAAAAATCTTCTAACCATTGTATGGATTCTATATCCAAATGGTTGGTTGGCTCATCGAGTAACAAAACATCGGCATCTGAAAGTAAAATTTTTGCCAACTCAATTCGCATTCTCCATCCACCACTAAATTCATCGGTAAGTCTTGTAAAATCAGTGCTTAAAAATCCCAATCCTTTTAAAATGGTTTCAATATTCGCATCTACATTATATCCTCCAATTAATTGTAATTGATGATTATCGTGATGTAAATGGTCTAACAATTCTAAATAACTTTCCGATTCATAATCTTCGCGGGTTGCCAGTTGATGATTAATGGCATCAATTTTATCATTGAGTTCATTTACTGTTTTAAAAACCGAACGAGCTTCTTCCATCACCGTTTTACCTTGAGCAAAATCCATGTCTTGAGGCAAATAACCAACGGTAAACCCATTAGGATAAGAAACATTTCCTCCATCAGATTCTTGTTCTTTTGCTATTATTTTTAACAAGGTTGATTTCCCTGCTCCATTTTTTCCAACCAATCCAATTCTGTCGTTTTTGCTAATAATAAATGAAATTTTATTAAAAAGGTAACGCTCTCCGAAATTTACGGTCAGTTCATTAATTCCAATCATGCTACGAAATTAATTAAAAAAATAGCTAGTTTTTAAGGATTTAAAAATAGCATTCTAGTTTGTTTGCCTAATTTTGAAGAAACATTCATTATGTCGGAGTTTTCTAATATCATTGCGGTTGCCAAATTAAAATGCCCGAAATGCCATGAAGGCGATTTGTTTATCAACAAAAACAATTACCGATACAAAGGTTTTTTTAATATGCCCGATAGGTGTCCGAAATGCCATCAGGATTTTCAGATAGAAACTGGGTTTTATTATGGAGCAATGTACTCTAGCTATGCAATTACAGTAGCAATTAATGCAGGTATATTTTTACTATTAAATTTATTTTTTGAATACAATATTGGATTATTTTTAATCGTAGATGCGATTGTTTTATTGGTTACGATGCCTTATGTTTTTAAAGTGTCAAGAGCGGTTTGGTTGGCATTGATGGTAAAATACGATTCGAATGCAATAAAAAAACATGAGTCAAAAGCATAACCTTGTTGTCCAAAAAACGGCCACTTATTATTCGTTAGGGACTATTAAATCTGCCAAAACCATTTGGATAGTTTTACATGGTTATGGTTATTTAGCCAAGTACTTCATCAAAAAATTTGAACCCATTTTAGGTAACGAAATAGTAATTATTGCTCCTGAAGGTTTGTCTAGGTTTTATTTAGATGGGGTGGATACGAATAGTAGAGTTGGTGCTTGTTGGATGACCAAAGAAAATAGGGAAGAGGAAATTATTGATTACATACACTATTTGAATCAACTTTATGCAACCATTCTCGAACAAAATGATAATAAGCAGTTAAAAATTAATATTGTTGGTTTTTCGCAAGGTGGAGCAACAGCAAGTAGATGGATTGCTGACGGGAAGGTTAACTGTACTAATTTTATTTTGTGGGCAAGTATTTTTCCTGATGACATGAATTTTATGGCTTTTGGAAAGATAAGCACTTTTTTTATTTATGGTGATGAGGATCAATTTGTGACCAAAGAACGGCTGAAATACCAAAAAGAAATTTTTAAGAAAAGTGATTTGAAAGTAAAAACCGCTGTTTTTAAAGGAGGACACGATATTCCTAAAGCAGTTTTAGTGGAGCAAGCCGAGTTGAACGATTGGTAAAATAATTATTCGTTTGGCGGAACATTAACACCTGTTAGATGAGTGACTAATTTTGATCCAAATGAGAATCTTGGATGTAGTAAGTAGTACCGTTTAGTTTGATTTTAACTTTAGCTACAGTACTTGTGTTGATAGACCAAGCAGGCATATTTTGAAATTCAAAAAATTTTCCTAAACTTCCTGATAAAGCCTCTGAAGAAGATGAACTTTCGTAACAACTACTTCCATTGGTAACCTGAAGAAGTTGCATTGAGTAGCTGGAGGCAAAAGCTCCTGTTAAATTCATCACTTCAATTCCTATCGAATTATTTGACCCAGAAAGAGCATTAATCTTGTAGCTAACACCATTATTGGTTACAGTTGTTTGTGCACTTATTGTTGAACAAGTAGTTGTTGCGGGGTTATTTCCACCTGTACTGTTTAAACCTGTAGCGACAGAAAAGGGTGGGTCTTCTTCTTTTGAACATCCTGAAAACAAAATTGTTATGATTAAAAGACTGAATATCCTTCTTATATTTTTATACATCATGGTCTGTTTTCTATGAT
>PFUQ01000122.1 GCA_002790175.1 Flavobacteriales bacterium CG_4_9_14_3_um_filter_32_8 | reverse complement strand
ACTGCTTCATCCGTCAGCTGACGGAATCCAGATAGTGTTTTAAAAATTTTCATTGTCTCTAAAAAACTATGAAAATTTTGATGCGAATCAATTTTTAGAACCCACCTATAATATCTATCTTATTATTTCAAATTTATATCGTCTTCATTTCCAAAAAATTCGTTAATTTAGATTAAACTAAATGTTAGTAATGAGAGAGAAAAATTATTGTATTATCAAAATATGATAAGGATAGTTAACTGTTTTTATAATGTGCTAGAAGCTAGACACATAAAGGACTTGTTAAGAATTGGTTAAAAATAATTGACTTTTTATGTGGTGTATAAAATCTTTTTTATTAAGCATAAATTTTAATGGTAAAAATAATGAAATGAAGAAAGTGTTGTTAATAAATTAATATAAAAATCGCTCAAAGGCTTACCCTTTAAACCTATCTTGCTTATCGAAAAATGTTGAAAAATATAGTAGATGAATTGTGGTAAAAATTCGATGAATCTGCTTTATACTTGTACAAGGAATTTTTGCCGAAAATTCGATAATTTATTAACTACTTAAAACCCTTTCAGAAATGGAAAAAACGTTAAATCAAGTGTGCGATGCTGTCAAAAAAAATGAGAAAAATTTGGTTGAGAATAATGAAATAAACGACAAAGTTGTGCTTAAAACGTATTCTTTTGATGAAGCTTTAGCAGAAGCAACAAAATATTTTAAAGGTGATGAATTAGCTGCCAATGTTTGGATTAACAAATATGCATTAAAAGATTCTGAAGGAAATATCTTTGAAAACAGTCCTGACCAAATGCACCGAAGATTGGCAAAAGAAATTGCTCGGGTTGAAGAAAAATACACCAATTCCTATTCCGAAGAAGATATTTATGAAGTATTAAAAGATTTTAAATACATCATCCCTCAAGGAGGCCCAATGACGGGTATTGGCAACGATTTTCAAATAGGTTCGTTATCCAACTGTTTTGTAATTGGGAATGACGGCAACTCTGATTCTTATGGTGGAGTGATGAAAATTGACGAAGAACAAGTTCAACTAATGAAACGAAGAGGAGGAGTTGGACACGATTTATCACACATCCGACCAAAAGGAAGCCCTGTAAAAAATAGCGCACTAACCTCCACAGGAATTGTTCCTTTTATGGAACGATATTCCAATTCAACAAGAGAAGTTGCTCAAGATGGAAGAAGAGGTGCATTAATGCTTTCCGTTTCTATTAAACATCCAGATGCAGAACATTTTATAAATGCAAAAATGGATGGCACCAAAGTAACTGGAGCAAACGTATCAGTAAGAATAGACCATGAGTTTATGAAAGCTGTAAAAGCAGGTACCGACTATCAACAACAATACCCTATTAACTCTGATCAACCACAATATACCAATACCGTAAATGCTAAAGAATTATGGAATAAAATAATTCATAATGCATGGAAATCTGCAGAACCAGGAATCTTGTTTTGGGATACCATTATCGATGAGTCTATCCCTGATTGTTATGCCGACTTAGGCTTTAAAACAGTATCTACCAATCCATGTGGAGAAATTCCATTGTGTCCTTACGACAGTTGTCGTTTAATTGCAATTAATTTATACAGTTATGTAGAAAATCCTTTTACATCAGGAGCTACTTTTAATTATAAGAAATTTCACCACCATGTGGGAATGGCTCAACGAATTATGGATGATATCGTTGACTTGGAAATGGAAAAAGTGAATAGAATTATTCAAAAAATTGAAGCTGATCCAGAAAGTTTAGAAGTTAAAAGAACAGAACTTTCACTTTGGGAAAAAATAAAAACCAAAGCCATCCAAGGAAGAAGAACAGGCGTAGGAATTACAGCCGAAGGAGATATGTTAGCAGCTTTAGGCTATAAATATGGAACTCCAGCTGCAACGGATTTCTCAACCGAAGTACATAAAAAATTAGCCTTAGCTGCTTATCGTTCTTCTGTTGATATGGCAAAAGATAGGGGTGCTTTTCCTATTTATGATGCCATACGAGAAGAAAGAAATCCGATGATTAAAAGAATTAAAGAAGCGGATGAAAATCTTTACAAGGATATGGTAAAGTATGGAAGAAGAAATATTGCGTTATTAACCATAGCACCTACAGGAACAACTAGTTTAATGTCTCAAACTTCTTCAGGAATAGAACCCGTATTTATGGTTTCATACAAAAGAAGAAGAAAAGTTAATCCAGGTGATAAACAAGTGAAAGTAGATTTTATTGATGAAGTTGGAGACTCTTGGGAAGAATACCATGTTTTTCACCATAAATTTATTACTTGGTTAGAGGTAAATGGATATGATGCGAAAGCAGTTGAAAAAATGGGCGAGGAAGAATTAAATGAAGTTATTTCACATTCACCATACTTTGGAGCTACCGCTAATGATGTGGATTGGGTAGAAAAAGTTAAACTACAGGGTTCTGTTCAAAAATGGATAGATCATTCCATTAGTGTTACTGTAAATGTGCCTAATGAATGTACGGAAGAGTTGGTAAATCAGATCTATTTAACTGGATGGGAAAAAGGATGTAAAGGAATTACAGTTTACAGAGATGGTTCGAGAAGTGGAGTTTTAGTTGCAAATGATGAAAAGCAAGAATCAGAAAGTGAAATTATTACTAAATTTTTAGAAACTAAAGCCCCAAAACGACCAGAAAAATTAGAAGCGGAAATTATTCAATTTAATAATGAAACTGAAAAATGGATTGCTGTTATTGGTTTATTAGATGGACATCCTTATGAAATATTTACTGGAGGAGCTGAAGAGTCTTTTTCAATCTTATCACATGTTGAAAAAGGCTGGGTAATAAAACACAAATGTGAAGATGGAAAAACCCGTTATGATTTCCAATACGAAGATAGTTATGGCTATAAAACAACCATTGAAGGTTTGTCTAGAACCTTTAATAAAGAATATTGGAATTATGCGAAATTAATTTCTGGAGTATTACGTCACGGTATGCCACTAAGTTTTGTGGTGGATATGGTAAATAATTTACACTTAAGTGACGAAACTTTAAACACTTGGAAAAAAGGAGTTGCTCGAGCTTTAAAGAAATTTATTCCCGATGGAACTAAGCCAGCAGAAAATATTTGTCCAGATTGCAACGAACCAGCATTAGTTTATGAAGAAGGTTGTTTAAATTGTAAAAGCTGTGGGCATTCTAAATGTGGTTAATAAATCATTCCATTATCAAAATTAAAAAAGGCTTCAAATAAATTTGAAGCCTTTTTTATAATGAAGCAACAGAAAGTATAGATGTTGGAGGTCCTTTATAGGGAGATGGCCCTATTATTTCTCCACTAAAAAATAAGGATTCCTTTTTGGATAGCAGTTCAATATTGTATTGGTGAGCTTGTTTTTCGGTTGTTTTATTTTGAGAAATTTCTCCAATTTTATTTTGATTGTAAAAAACGATTAACTTTTGCTTTCCTCTCTCTGAAGGAATATCGTTAATTTGTTTTCCATTTTTATAAATAACTAAATCTTTACAGGTAATGTTTTGAGTTTCGCATATCCATTTAACTTCTAGTAAATTTTTATTAATTGCACTGTTGGTAGAAATAGTTAATGAGTTTCCATAAACAAAGTGTTGAAAATAGGTAAATGGAGTTTCTCCTTTGTTTAAACTAGGATGTAAAGCAAATATTCCTAAAATAAGAAGAGAAGTGAGTATGTTTTTAAAATAGGTCATCGTAATTATCTAAATCTATAACTAACACGTTTTGAACTGTTAAAAGGTTGGAATGGAAGAATTTTTTTTGTGGGTTATTACCTACCTTTTTTTAAGAAAATGTATTTTACACCTAAATTAAACTCAAAAGAAAAATTTCGTGAAGAGTTAAATGGATTATTGTTATTAGCAACATTTAGGACACCTTGATTGTATCTAACACTAGGTGTAATAACAAAAGATTTTGAAATGTACCTATCCTGTTCAACACCTAAAACTAAACCAAAATCAGGTTTTTTGAAAGAATCTAATTTTTGTGAATTATTATTTACGGTTGATACTGCCGACCTCAAATAACCCGCATAAATACCTGCTATAAAGTTAGTAGAATATAGTTTATTGTCAAAAGTTGATTTGTTGTTCATTTTTTTTGCTAAAATGCTTATTGAAGAATAATTTAAATCTAAGTTTTCTATGTAAGAGATGCCTTCAGCATAATATGCTCTTTTGTATCCAGAAGTGCTGTTAATATTAATGGTAGATTCAATATTAAAGTTATCAGAAACAATATATCCAACAGTTGTTCCAATAGTATGTCCAAAATCGAGAAAATTAGTTTGGCGGTAGTTAGTCAATTCAGCATTCTTTCTAAAATTAGTAATCATTCCTTGCTTTTTAATACCAACATTAAATCCAACATAAATTCTTCTTGCATATAAACCGTACAAAAAGTAGGAAGAAAATCTTTTACTGTTAAAAACGATTTTATTTTTATCTTTTTTAACTAAAAAATCACTACTAGCATACAAGCGAGAAATATCTATTTCAGCTAAATTCGTGTAATTAATATTGGTAAAAATTGTTCTTTCATTTTCTGTTTTTAAACTAGATAAGTCGTTAGCATTTATTTGATGATAATAAATTTCATCAGTTATCGAAGTCCTTAAATTATTAATGTTTTTGTTATTTGATTGATTATTAATAGTTGTTTTAGTTTTACTAATCGCTTCCAAAATGCTATTAGAAGTAGTTACATTATTTGAAATAACTTTATTAGAACTGTTAAAAATAGCAGATTTTACTGATTTGTTTTTTAGTCTAGAATTCTGTCGATTTTTTATAGCTGTAGCTATTGTAGACGAATTCGCAATTTTTTTTGGTTTATTGCTAATAGTAGTTTCGTTGATTAAAGATAAGGAAGGATTTAATGAAGTATCACTTTTTGATGATGAGATCAAATCTTCACGATATTGATAGTTATCATAAGCCCAAAAACTTCCAAATAGTAACAGAAAAATAGCGGTTCCTTTAAAAGTTAAATTTCTCCACCAGATAAACTGGTCGTATTTATTTAGAGAAACCACTAATTTATCCCAAACAGAAGAGGTGTCTAGTTTAATAGAAAGCTTTTCCCAAACCGAGTAATCAGGTCGTTCTTCTAATTTAACCACTTCTTTTTTATACCATTCACTAATCGTTTCGTCAGTAAGTGGAGTACTAGCATCTAAGTCGTCCGAAAGAGATTGCCAAACAGCGTTATCAGGCTCAACACTATAATTGTCTAACGCTCCTTTATACCAATCTTCTATGTTATCACTATCTTTCACTACTTATCGGATATAATATTTATTCACCAAATCTCTTAAAACACTTTTTGCTTTTGATAATTGTGATTTTGAAGTGCCTACACTTATATGAAGCATATCTGCGATTTCTTGATGTTTATAACCTTCCACTGTGTAAAGATTAAAAACTGTTTTTGCTCCATTTGGAAGCATGTTAATAATTTGAGATAAATCTCCAGTTTTACTAATTTCCGAAGTTTCATCAAATGAACCAGCTAAATAAACAGCCTCTTGAAAATCAACATTTGTTAACCGATTAGTTTTTCTAAATTGGTCAATAGCTGTATTTACGATAATTCTTCTAATCCACGCATGGATACTCCACGAACTATCATACATATCAAATTTTTTAAACACTTTAAAAAATCCATCGTGCAAAATATCTTGTGCTAAATCTCTATCTTTAGTATAGGTAAGGCAAACGCCAAACATCTTAGAAGCAAATAGATTATACAATGCTTCTTGATGTTTTCTGCTGTTTTGGTAACAACCTTCTATTATTTCTTCTAAATCCAATTTAATTAAGATGTCGAGATTATTACAACAATACGATTAAAGTAGAAAAAAGGTTGTTTTTAAGGTGGTTTTGATTTTTTTTATCAACTAGTTTAAAGTCATTTTATGAAAAAACCCTCTGCCATAACCTACAAACAGCAAAACAGAACTAACAACTTGATTTAGTGTTAATTTCGAATATTCGAACTCAAGAATTGTAATTTACTGGTGTACGTTGCAGGGTAAAACTTATAAAGAAACCAAGTAATTGTTTAAAATAAATTGTACATTTGACTATTGACTATCAATAGTAAAATGACTATAAAAAATAAAATAATTGAAGCTTTTGAAAAAAGCAACGAATTAACCGCTAAAGAACTTATTAGTAGTATAGGAGTTTCTAAGCAAATGGTTCATTTGGTGTTGAGTGAATTGGTAGCAAAACAATACCTCGAAAAATTAGGCAGGGCTCCAAAAACAATATACAGAAAATTAAAAGCTACCCCACTAAAACCTAATGGTATTACCCTAGAGGTAAAAGATGCTGAAAAAGAATTTTTAACAAAACATTTCTTGATGATTTCTGACGTGGGAAATTTATTAGAAGGGATTGAAGGATTTCAGCTTTGGTGTGAAAAAAGAAATGAACCAGTACTAAAAACTTTACAAGAATTTATTAAAACCAAGCAGAAATATCAATCATTTTATAACAATGAAGGAATAATTGATGGTAGCCATAAACTTAAAACCACTTATGGTGAAAAAATCTTTCTGGACGAAATTTATTACTTAGATTTTTATGCTATCGAATGTTTTGGAAAAACTAGATTAGGAACTTTGCTCCATTATGCAAAACAAGGTCAAAATAAATTTTTGATGAATAGGATGATGAATGAAATTAAAGACCGAATCATTAATTTTATAAAACTAAATGAAATTGATGCGGTAGGTTTTGTCCCCCCTACTATTCGGAGAGAAGTTCAAATTATGAAATTTATTCAAGAAAGTCTTAACCTAAATTTTCCAATTCTTGAGATTAAAAAAATTAGCGGCATTATTCCTATTCCTCAAAAATCGTTATCAAAACTTGATGAACGTATAAAAAATGCCGAGAACACCTTTGCAGTTACCGAACAGCGAAAATTTAAAAAGGTGTTATTAATTGACGATGCCGTTGGTTCAGGTTCAACCCTAAACCAAATAGCAGAAAAAATTAAAAATAAAGAAGTCGCAAAAACGGTTTTAGGCTTGGCAATTGTAGGTAGTTTTAAAGGTTTTGATGTTATAACTGATATTTAATGAAAACAGTCATTCAAAGAGTTTCACAAGCCTCTGTTGAAATAAATCAACAAATTAAAAGTAAAATTAGTATTGGGCTACTTATTTTGTTGGGTATTGAGCATGATGACACGATAGAAGATATTGACTGGTTGTGTGGTAAAATTGCTCGTTTACGTATTTTTGGAGATGAGAGCAATGTGATGAACTTGTCGATTATGGATGTAAACGGTGAAATACTATTGATTAGTCAATTTACACTTCATGCCAACACCAAAAAAGGAAATCGACCTTCGTTTGTTAAAGCGGCTCGACCAAAAATAGCTGTTCCTATCTATAATCAATTTATTACACAATTAGAAAGAGAGTTAGGCAAACCCATTCAAACTGGCGAATTTGGTGCAGACATGAAAGTAGCTTTGATTAATGATGGTCCAGTAACCATTATTATTGATTCGAAATCTAGGTGATATAACTCATTTAAAAATAAATTAATCCTTCTTTAACCCATAGTTATTAAACAGAATATAGGTGAATTATAAAATACAATTTTTTTTAATTACTTCAGCATAAATTTTCTATCTATCAGTGTATATAATTTCTAATCTTATGGTTTGTTCGTGCCTAAATAAATTTGGGA
>PFUQ01000103.1:2112-7728 GCA_002790175.1 Flavobacteriales bacterium CG_4_9_14_3_um_filter_32_8 | reverse complement strand
TTATTCTAATACCAACGAATTTTTAAATTATACATTAGAGGTACCGCAATACTTAACCGCAGGAACTTATTATTTTGGTTGGGAAAAAATCTCCTCCGAATTTTTAAATGTAGGCTGGGATGTAAATACCAACACTAAAACAAAGGTTTTTTATAATGCTGTTGGGATTTGGCAAAACGCATCTTTTAATGGCAGTTTAATGTTACGACCAGTCTTTGGTAGTTTTCCAGATCCAATCGTTAGCATATCTGAAGATACTGAAACTGAAGATAATTTTATAGTTTTTCCAAACCCTACTTCACAATTTATCAACTTTAATCAAAAAACTTCTAATAATGAAACTTACCACATTCAATTGATTGATATTTATGGTAAATTAATTATTGAAACTGAATATCCTTTTGCTGATAAAATAAATATTAAAGATTTTACTAATGGGATTTACATCATTCGTATTGTCAATCATAAAACTCAAAATTTAATCATCAAAAAAGTAATAATTGCTAAATAGTGCCTTCCCATAATATCCGATTTCTGCGTTACGCTCGTTTTTAATCGCAGTCATTTACACAAGTAAATTCCTGACGATTAAAAACTTCGCAAGCCTTGAACTCGAACATTATGGACTAGGAACGAACTTTATAGATAAACACTAAATACATTGGAAGAGGAAGAAGATTTAATCGAAGAACAAGAGCTGTTTGAACACCATAAATTTACATCAGATAAAGGTCAAGAGCTTTTAAGAATAGATAAATTCTTAATGGCTCGTATTGCAAACACTACCCGTAACAAAATTCAAAATGCAGTTAAGGAAGGACATGTTTTTGTAAATAATAAAATCGTAAAAGCAAATTACAAAGTAAAACCTTTTGATGTGGTTACTTTAGAACTTTCCTATCCTCCTCAGGAAATTGAACTGATACCAGAAAATATTCCTTTAACTATTATTTATGAAGACGATGAAATTCTTGTTATTAATAAACAAGCAGGATTAGTGGTGCATCCTGGATACGGAAATTATACAGGAACTTTAGTGAATGGATTAATTTATCATTTTGAAAATTTACCCCAAACAGATACCCCAAACCGACCTGGGCTCGTTCATCGGTTAGACAAAAATACTACAGGAATAATGGTTATTGCTAAAACAGAACAAGCATTAACGCATTTAGGTAAGCAATTTTTTGATCGAACAATAGAAAGAAGATATCATGCTTTGGTTTGGGGTGATTTTAAAGAAGAAGAAGGATCAGTCGTTGGAAATATTGGAAGAAGTTTAAAAAACAGAAAAGTAATGCAGGTTTTTCCTGAAGGAGAATATGGAAAATATGCCGTTACCAATTATAAAGTACTCAAAAGATTCGGCTACGTTACTTTGGTTGAATGTAAGTTAGAAACTGGAAGAACTCACCAAATACGAGTTCACATGAAATTTATTGGTCACCATTTATTTAATGATAATGAATATGGTGGAGATAAAATATTGAAAGGAACCACTTTTACGAAATACAAACAATTTATTACCAACTGTTTTAGCCTATTGCCAAGACAAGCACTTCATGCGAAATCGTTAGGCTTTGAACATCCAAAAACTGGTAAATGGATGCAATTTGATTCTGAATTACCAGAAGATATGACAACCGTTATCAATAAGTGGAAAACATATATCATCAAAAGAGATTGAATGTAGCCGTTAACTTTATCTATAAATTCATCTTTAATCTGATTTTTCCTTGTATTCGTCGAATAATATAACCTCTATTCTTATTTATAAATTATTTTTGTGTTGAGAAACACCTAATGCAACCTTTTAGTAATAAAATACGTTAAGTGTGATAACCGATTAATATAGGTATTTATACTTATTGATTGATTAAGGTTTATTACTTATTTTTACTTCAACATTTGACTTGTATTGATTATTTTTGATAAAATGAAATTATCTTTTTCCAATTTATTATTAATCATTTTAGGATTAATAACTGCTAGAAATAGTTTGTCACAGAGTTGTGCCAATTATTCGCCAGTTACTCGTCAAACAGGTATTGCTTATACTTCAATAGCAGCAAGTAGTCCTTCTTATTTTATATGGCGAAATACGGCATCCAATCAAAACGACGACAACAGAAGTTACCAAGTGCCTATAGGTTTTGATTTTTGGTATTTAGGGGTTCGTTACAATCAAATTAGTGCCAGTTTAAATGGAGTAGTCGATTTTTCTGCTTCAACATCTCAAGGAAATACTCCTTCAGGTTCTTCTCCGTATGGTTCTCATTGGTCAAATCAATTTTCTACAGCCAATAGGACTATGTTGGCATTAGCTCCACTTTATGGCGATTTATGGACAGCAAATGGAGGAACAACTGCTATTGCTACAAGCATTTTTTATAAGGTTACTGGAACTTCACCCAACCAAGTATTAACGGTGGAATGGTTAAATTTTGACCATTGGAATTTGCCCACCAATTCTCCCAACGCCAATTATAATTTTCAAGTTAAAATTTATGAAACTACCGGGGTTATTGAATTTGTTTATGGCACAATGACCGCTGTTGCCGGAGGCAGTTATCCTTTGCAATATGCTTGCGGAATTAATAATACTTGGACATCTGGTCCAGCAACTCCAGTAAGGTTATTAACTCAGCAAACAGCCAATTCAACTACTTTTAGCAGTACAGCAAAAAATAATTTAACTACTGTACCAGCTTCCAATTCTCAACTTACCTTTACACCTCCAACTCCTAATGGAACACCACCAGCAACCTTATCTTTTATCGGAGTAACTTCATCTGGAATGACTGTAAATTTTACTGACTGGTGCTCCAACGAAGTGGGGTATGTGGTTTATAATTCTACTGATAATATTACCTTTAATTTTGTAACTCAAACAGCGGCAAATGCTATTAATTATGCTGCAACAGGATTATTACCAAGTACACTTTACTATTGGAAAGTATATGCTGTTACTGATGGATCGTTGAGCTCTCCGGTTTTAGGAAACCAATCTACCAATGCTGCCGGAAATAAAATTTCTATAGCTTCAGGTAATTGGGGCACTGCCGGGACTTGGTCGCCAAGTGGTGCACCTACTGCAGGAGATAATGTTACCATTGCTAATGGGCATACCGTAACCATTAATGCCAACAATGCAACGTGTAATAATTTAACAGTCGGACAAGGAGCCTCTGGAATTTTACGAATTGGTAATAATACTACAGCAAGAATAGTTACAATTAATAATGATATTGCTATAAATACCGGTGGTCAATTTATCGCCAATACAGGTTCTAATACCACTCACAATATAACTGTAGCTGGAAATATTATTAACAACGGAACATTAAATTTCGCTTCAGATGGAAATAGTTTTGCTAACATCACATTTAATAAAAATGGCAGCCAAACTATTTCGGGAGCTGGAGCCACAACACGTTTTAATAGAATAACTGTAAACATGGGTACTGTGAATAGTAATACCTTAGAAATTACTGCGACTAACTTTACTGTAGCTTCCACTAATTTTTTAACCTTAACCAATGGAACATTTAAGCTATCAACTACTGCAACTATCACCCCATTTACAGGAAATACAACCTTACCATTATCTACAGGTCTGTGGGTAAATAATGCTTCAGCAGTAGTAAATACTACTGGAGGCTCCATAACATTGTACGGAAAATTAAATGTTTCTTCTGGCACGCTAAATATTGGAAATGCTACTAATAATAATTTAACTTCTTATGGTGGTGTGGTAACTTTTAATGGAGGCAGTATTAATATAGCTAGCAGATTAGATAAAGCAGGTACTCCAACGCTTTCGTTTTTTAATATGACTAACGGAACTCTAACTTTGAATACAGTTGGTTCAACTACTGCTGGTGCTGCTCCTTTTAGGATGGATGAGGTAGGTGCAACTTTTAACATGACTGGTGGAACAATAATTATTAGAAGATCGGGAGCAGGAAATTTAGGGTATGTAAATGTTGGCTCTACAGGAACAGTTACTGGAGGCACACTGCAAATTGGAGATGCTTCCACTCCTGCAGCTCAAACTATACAAATAAACTCTACTAAAGAAATTGGAAATTTATTGGTAAATAGTGCCAATGCGAATGCCATACTTATGACCAATTCATTAGTCTTAACAAATGATGTAACGGTTAATTCTGGAACATTAAATGCAAACAATTTAAACCTAACTCTTGGAGGTAATTGGTTAGATAATGGAACATTCACTCCTGGAATTGGAACGGTAACTTTTGACGGCACCAACCAATCGATAACCAAAACAACAGGTGAAACATTTAATCACTTATCATTAACTGGTACTGGTACTAAAACCTTAGGTGGAAATGTAACTACTAATGGCGACTTAACCATTAATGCTGCTGCTATTTTAGATATTACTACAAACAATTATAATGTAAATGTTGGAAGCAATTGGATAAACAATGGAAATTTCTTAGCTCAAAATGGAACTGTAACATTTAATGGTACCGTTGCTCAAACTATTGGCGGAACTTCCATTACCAATTTTAGAAATATTACATTAAATAACTCAGCAGGAGCAAGTTTAACTAATGCTCAAAACTTATTAGGAACGTTAACTCTTTCTTTTGGAACATTTGCTACTAACGGACAGGTTTTTACATTAGTTTCTGATGCATCAGGAACTGCAAGAATTGCTACAATTCCTCCATTTGGTGCTGATATTACAGGTAATATTACGATGCAACGATACATTGATGCTGGAGCTACGAACTGGCGTTTTTTAACCACAGCCGTTTCTGGAACTACACTTGCCGACTGGAATGATGATTTTATTACCAGCGGTTTTATAGGTTCTGATTATCCATTATGGCCTACTCCTGCTAATCCTTGGTCATCTATCTATTTTTATGATGAAACAGTTTTAGGAATTGAAGATAGTGGTTATGTAGCAGCAACTAACATTACTAATACTGTTGCAGTTGGTCAAGGAGTTTGGGTTTGGAGTGGTGACACCATTATTGGAACTCAACCATTTACCATAGATGTTACAGGTCCTGCTAACAAAGGAAATATTAGCTTACCTTTAACTTATACTGCATCTGCAGGCATTTTTGATGATGGCTGGAATATGGTCGGAAACCCCTACCCTTCCACATTAGATTGGGATTCGCCAAGCATTACTAAAACTGGAATTAATAATGCCATTTACATTTTTAACCCTGATTTAGATATGTTTGCAAGTTATGTTGGAGGATTTGGAACTAATGGAGGATCTAATAACATCGCTTCTTCTCAAGCATTTTGGGTGCAAACTGTTGCTGCTAGTCCATCTATAATTGTCACTGAACCATGTAAAACTGCCATTGATGGTGC
Organism: Flavobacteriales bacterium CG_4_9_14_3_um_filter_32_8; assembly: GCA_002790175.1. GTDB lineage: Bacteria > Bacteroidota > Bacteroidia > Flavobacteriales_E > Vicingaceae. Next base: position 2,361 of record PFUQ01000103.1, on the reverse strand, counting down.
ATTTTTAAAACAAAGTAATGGCCCACTCACATTTAATGTGCAAAATGGTTATGGAACAGACCAAACGATAATTAATTTTGAAAGTAATGCCACCAATAACTTTGATGCATTGTATGATGCTTTAAAATTAGCATCTCCTAATCCTAATAAACCTTCTATTTCCTCTTTGATGCAAAGCAACTCAACTGAATATTCCATCAATCAATTGCCTGAGCAAGAGGTAAATATTTTTATTAAAATTAAAACTGG
>PFUQ01000103.1:0-2078 GCA_002790175.1 Flavobacteriales bacterium CG_4_9_14_3_um_filter_32_8 | reverse complement strand
ATTGCTAACTACAACCAAAGCCCTTGCCTGTTGTTAGAAGATTTATTTACTGGAATGGTTTATGGTTTAAAAGTAATCAGTTCTTTTAGTGCTTACATTTATGACACTACTCTTTCACCGAGATTTTTATTAAAGTTTGGTGCTCCTATCGAAGTTAGTTCAACCAATTTAAGTTGTTTTGGAAGTGCTGATGGTAAAATAACTTTTAATAAAAACTCAACAACCCCTTTTGATATTTTATGGAAAAATAGTTTAGGTGATACTATTTCTAATCAAACTTCCATTATTGGATTAGATTCTATAACTAATTTGGCGGCAGACTCCTACACGATAACAAGTTCTGACAACTTGTGTGGAAATTCTACTGACACCGTTATTATTACTGAACCTTTACCAATTACTGCACTGTTTGTCGCTAATACAGATACTGTTTACTTATCCAATGGTGGGACTATCAATTTTGCTAACCAATCAGTAAATGCTTCCAATTATTTATGGGATTTTGGCGATGCAAACACTTCCACTTTACCATCACCAATACATACCTATTTTATAGATGGAAATTATTTTGTGAACTTAATTGCCAGTCAAAATGCTAACTGTTATCAAACCTATACTAAATTAATTACTGTTTTAATTAGTCCTACTGGAATTGATGAAACAATTAATAATGATGCCATAAAAGCTTGGATTAATAGCGATATCTTAACGATAGATTTTAACAATTCTAGCTTTAATCAACTACAAATAAACAACGTTTTAGGACAATTAGTTTATGCTAATCATCAAGATTTTACAGGCACTTTTTCATTAGATGTAAGCAAATTAAAAAGTAGTGTTTTTCTGATAACACTAACTAATGCTACAGAGGTAGAAGTTATTAAGGTTCCTTACATTAAATAGTCGCTCCTTAAAAAGTATTTAACATAGTGATTGTTAATAAATTAACATATAATTTGCTTGATTAAAATTGCCAAGTTTTGTACTTTTAAACCTGAACTCGATTAATAATAAACGGCTAATTGATTAGTTTTGATGGTTTCGTATTTAAGGGAAGGTTTTTTTGGCAAGAAATGGTAAGCGATTACACCAGCAATTAGATTGGTTAGAAAGTTGACAACAGAACGATGTCTAGAATGTTCAACTTGACAAATGTTTTTGAGTTCATCGTTGACAGTTTCAATAATAGATCGTTTTCGCAACAATATTTTATCACTCATTTCCATTAAACTGTTTTTCATATTGTTACGAATACTAGTAATGAGTTGTATACCATCAACAAATAATAGTTGTTGGAGCTTTTCGCTTATATAACCCTTATCACCAAATAATTTTCCAAAAATATTTTTCAAAAAACCTTCATTGTTCAAAGGTTCTCTGTCATCAACATTGGCTTGAGTAACAGCAAAACTTAGAAGTTCTCCTTTATCATTTATAATAATATGAAGCTTGAAACCATGAAACCAACCCATAGTAGATTTTCCTGTTGTGGCAATACCTTTAAAAACTTTATTTCTACTAATTCTTTTGTTTTTGCACACTCTTATTGGAGTAGAATCAACGAATGAAATCCCTGTGCAACTACCCAAACAACAGGTCTTTGCAAAAATTGTCATTGGTAAAAGAACCCCTTGCATTAACTCTAAAAATCGATTATAAGAAACGGTATTTGGAAACTCTTCTATCATATGTTTTTGTACATAAAAAATGTAAAAGTGTTTAAAACAGCGAAAACCACTCAAGTGAAATAATAAATAGATGGTTATTACTTCCGATTTTGACATGGTTGGAGGTCTTTTTGATGGTTTGCCTAAAAGAAAAGGCTGGGTAGTTTTATCAAAATTTGAACAAAATTCATCAACAACACAAAAAATATCAGTAATTTTATCGAAACAAATCATAAGGCAAAAGTTTAGTTAATTATTTAAGATTCAACACTTTAAATATACTAACTTTTGCCTTTTTTTGCAAATTTAATATCAAATATTATTAATCGAGTTCAGGTTATTAGGTTGCCTTTATTTAAATAAATAATAAATATACTATAATTAAAAGTTCTAAAAAAGATTAATCATCAT
>PFUQ01000256.1 GCA_002790175.1 Flavobacteriales bacterium CG_4_9_14_3_um_filter_32_8 | reverse complement strand
GTGCATCTGGTCCATCGGCTAATTTAAAACAATTATCAAATAAGGCTTGTGCTTTGTCATCGGCTACTCGTAAAGATTGTACAGATGACCAGTTATCGCCTGATGATGCTCTTGCCCATACCACTCCAACAGTTAAATCGTTTACTGCTCCTGGCTCTAAGGTAAATGGTCCTGCTGATTCTAAAAACCTTCTATCACCTTGTTGGTTAACTTCTGTAATTTCAGACCAATCGGCTGGTGAGGCAGTAATTCCTTCCGTACTCCAAAAGAGTGGATCAGAATCTCCAGGAAATAAGATATCGGCTGGTATTGTTCCACCAGTACCAAAATGTCCATCTCCTCCCCATACCATTTGAGAACCATCTCTCCATCTTCCTCTCATGTAATTGTAATGATCTAACGCCGATTGTGGATCTCCATCTCCTGGATGTAGCCCACCTCCTATACTATAGTAAACAAATTTACGCATTCCATAACGCTCGTTATCTACAACTCCATCGCCATATCCTATTCCTAATCCAGGATAAGGTATTCCATTTGAATCTAATGCGTCTTGTACAATTTTAGTGAGGGGATTGTCGATACCATCATCATCCGCATAAGGCCCTTCAAAAAAGTCAACACCAACTGCTGGTGGGGTTGCTCCATAACCTTTAAGACCAGCTCCGTCTTCATCAAAGTTATCTGCATTATAACAGTAACCTAATCCTCTTGCTGCATCACAGCCTACATAATCGTCATTTGCATTACCTCCCAAATCTGAGTCTACCCATTGTCCAAAATAGGTTTCTGTTAAAGTAAAAGTTGAACGGTTAATCATTTCGTAATTGTAAAAGGTCATGTTGTTTACCTCATCATTGGTAGCAAAGGCAAAGGCTTGTCCTCTTATTTCCATCCCGATGGATGGTCCTTGTGATTCGCTGTGGGTATTTCCTTTATCATTAAACACAAACCATATCGTAGTATCTCCGAATAGTCGAACATCTCGTGTTACCCGACAATCAATATCACCAATTAAATCATATTTAGGATAATCTCCTGCTGTGGGATCATAAAAATCATCACCATCTCTGTCGTAAAATGGGGCTAAATGCCAATCTTGTCCTAAACTTACGTCTCCGTGTGCGGGCCAGTCTAATATCTCTTTAGGAATAGTATAACCTATAAATGGGTCTTCAGATTGAGTATTAGTACCATTCAACGCATCATTTACTCCTGCTTGATACCAAGCATTAAATTCTTTTACCATCGCTAGTGATACTCCATAAAATCTATCGTATTTGGCACAAGTGGTAGCATCAACCTCTGCTGTACTGGTATTTAATGGACCAGGCCAAAAGTCATTGCCTGATCCTCTAAAAGTTACGGCTGCAATTTTTAACTGTCCGTTTACATCTAATCCTCCCATCCATAAAGCTCCTGCGAAAATAGAGGTAAATTTTGGATCATCTTTATTTAATCTTTTTGGAATCTCATAATCTGCCATTGTACCTGGTCTGTCTTGCCACATGCTTCCGCCTGTTCCTTCTATTCGAGTCCTCACATTATTTAACTCTAATGTTGCTAAGGCTACTGCGGCAGCACATCCTGCTGTTGGTGTCGGATTATTTCCTCCTCCTTTATTACCACTCATGTCTCTTCGTGAGTATGCGTTGGTAATGGTTAAAATAACGGAAATAAATAAGGCTATTTTTTTCATGATTTCTCAGTTTATGGGGTTTTCATAGTGTAAGTTTACACCAGTATTATGAAAAAAGTTAGGGGAACTATTTGAGTTGCGAGAACTACTTTATAAATGGTAGCTTTTATTAAATAAGTGGTTTAAAGAATAAATCATGATTTTTAAAAGTTCTTAAAATCCAATTAATATCTTTGTGATAATGAGTTCAGCAAATAAATATAGTAATAGTTTAACTGCTTACTCGAGGTTAGTTACCCGAGAAGTTAAAGTGGGTAAAATTGGTATTGGCGGAAACAACCCCATTCGCATACAATCCATGACAACCACTGATACGATGAATACTAAAGCGACTGTTGAGCAAGCGATACGTATGATAGATGCAGGTTGTGAATTAGTTAGAATTACAGCTCCAAGTAAAAAAGAAGCCGAAAATTTAGCCAACATTAAAGCTGAATTACAAAAAAGAGGTTATGATACTCCTTTGGCAGCAGATATTCATTTTACACCCAATGCAGCAGAAATTGCTGCTACAATTGTTGAAAAGGTAAGAATTAATCCTGGTAATTATGCTGACAAAAAAAAGTTTGAAGAAATTGAATATACCGACGAATCTTATCGAAAAGAATTAGAAAGAATAAAAAAGCGTTTTATTCCCTTAATAAAAATTTGTAAAACTCACGGAACGGCGATGCGAATTGGCACTAACCATGGTTCTTTATCCGATCGGATTATGAGTCGATATGGAGATTCTCCGCTAGGAATGGTAGAATCGGCATTAGAATTTTTACGAATATGTAGAGAACAAGATTTTCATGATATCGTTTTGTCCATGAAATCGAGCAATACCCAGGTGGTGGTGCAAGCCTATCGGTTATTAGTCAACAAAATGGCTGAAGAAGGCATGAATTATCCGCTGCATTTAGGGGTTACCGAAGCAGGAGAAGGAGAAGACGGCAGAATAAAATCGGCTGTGGGAATAGGAACCTTATTAGAAGATGGATTAGGAGATACCATTCGGGTTTCGTTAACCGAAGAACCAGAGTTGGAGATTCCTGTGGCACAAGAATTAGTAAAGAAATACGTCAATAGGGGAAACCACGACTCCATAAAAGAGATTAAGACAAATCTAATAAGACCTTTTGAATATCATCGAAGAGAAACAACAACCGTGTTAAACATTGGAGGTAAAAATGTTCCTGTTGTTGTGGCTGATTTTTGTTTAAAAGAAAAAATTACACCTACTTCCTTTTTTGCTTTAGGTTATCATTATTCTGTACCGTTAGACAAATGGAATATTACTGATACTGCTTGTGATTATGTGTTTTTAGGTGACAAAGTGATTGACTTTAAAACACCTGGAACTATCGGCATCATTTACAATTTCAAAACTTGGCTAAAAAATAAAGCCAACAGTTATCCTTTTTTAACGGTTACAGAATATCTAGCCAACAATAAATTATCAGAGCAACTCAATATTATTTATGTTACACTGCCAGAGCTTTCAGAAGAACTAATTAACCAACTGAAAAAAGACAAAACGGCTGTATTAATGATCGATACTTATAACCAACATGGAATGGCAGAACAACGCAGGTTATTTGTTGAATTAATAAATAACAAAGTTTCTTCTCCGGTAATTATTGGTAGAGCGTATGGAAATTTATCCGAAACACAATTACAACTTCATGCTGCAACAGATATGGGTGGTTTGTTAATCGATGGATTAGGTGATGGAATTTTTATAGCTGCAGAACATTGTGGAAGTGACAAAATGATTAACGATACCGCATTTGGTATTTTGCAAGCAACACGAACACGAATATCCAAAACAGAATACATTTCTTGTCCAAGTTGTGGACGAACGTTGTTTGATTTACAAGAAACTACTGCAAAAATAAGAGCCGTAACGGCTCACTTAAAAGGTTTAAAAATTGGCATTATGGGCTGCATCGTTAATGGACCTGGAGAAATGGCTGATGCAGATTATGGTTATGTAGGAACAGGTACAGGAAAAATTACTTTGTACAAAGAAAAAAACGTTGTTCAACGAAATATCCCAGAAGCAAAAGCTGTAGATTCTTTAGTCAATTTGATTAAGGAAAATGGTGATTGGGTGGAAAAATAGATGTATTTTTGGTATATATTGGATTCCTAAAAAATTTATTGTTTTTATTATTAGCTACTCAAACAAAATCAAACAGGATAAGAAATGTTTATTTTTACTTTTGTAAATTTTATTAAAAAATAGTGATGAAAAAATTGACCAAGATTTCTAGCGTACTTTTGCTAATTTTTACCCTGTTTAGCAACTCAATATTAAAAGCACAAACAGATGCCATGGCAACAGAAACTTTTAAGGTTTGGGGAAATTGTGAGATGTGTAAAACAACCATTGAAAAATCTTTAAAACCCATTGAAGGTATAAAGTCTTCCAAATGGAATGTGAAAACCAAAATGATAGCTGTTAAATATGAAACAAGCAAAGTTTCTCTAGAAACAATTAAAAAAACAATTGCTGCATCTGGTTATGATACTGAAGAATTTAAAGCTTCGAATGAAGCTTATGAGAAACTCCATGAATGTTGTCAATATGACAGAACATTAAAAAATTAAAAAATAATAACTATGAAAAATATTTTTTTACTCATCCCTATTGTTTTTGTTGTAGCAATAATCACCCTTTTTGGTTGTTCCAAAAAAAGAGGATGCAATATTGAAACTGCATGTAATTATGATAATACCGCAGAAAAGTATGACGGTTCTTGCACATACGCTCAAAAATGGTATCAAGATAGTGATGGAGATGGATTTGGAGACCCTACTATTTCTGTAACCCAGTGTGAACAACCAGTAGGATACGTAGATAATGCAAATGGGAGTAACAGACTAATCGCTCCAGATTTTAATGTGGCAGATTGTGATGGAAACATGCATCATTTATATTCAGAGTTAGATGCTAAAACAATTGTGGTAATGGCTTGGGTAATGCCATGTTCAGCCTGTATTCCAGATCCATTAGCAGCTATTGCAATTGTAGATAGTTACTCCTCAACTCATCCAGATAGAGTAGTGTTTTATTTAGCAGACGATTATGGAGATGAGTCCTGTGCAAACTTATCCAGTTGGGCAAACACCTACGGAATGAACAGTGCAACAAAATTCTCTGATGCCTCAATACTTTTCTGGAATTATGGTCAGCCAGGAATGCCAAAAATTATTGTTATGGCAGGATCCAATCACGAAATTTATTATGATGCAGACGCATCAACTGTTGGATTAAGTGCAGCAATAGATCAGGCAATTAGTGAAAATCCTTAAAAAATCAGATAAAGGTTTTATTAAAATAGAGAGAATATGCGGGCTTTAATAATCGGTGCTTTTTTAGTAGGAATAAATGGGGTTGGTTTTGCTCAAGGATGTTGTTCTGGTGGTTCAGGCAGTCCAATTGCAGGTGATGCATCTACAGGAGTATTACAAAAAAATCAAATCGAGTTTTCCGGTAGTTATCAATTTAATTATTCTGACGTCTATTTTTCTAAAGATAGCGACACCTTAAATTTGATTGATGAGTTAAGTAGTGATTACATATTTATAAAGTTTGACTATGGCCTTTCTGAGAGGTTTACCATGTCTGTGGCTGCGGGTTATTATCTCAATAAAACGCTAGTTGGCTTAGGACCTAAGGACACTATTACCTCTAGTGGGATAAGTGATTTAATCGTATTTCCACGCTACAGTATTTTTAATAAAACTCGTGAAAATAGTAGAACAGAAATAACTTTAGGACTGGGATTAAAAATACCATTAGGTTCTAATACCGACTCCAATTTGGTTGGTTATACTCCTGAATTAGGTGATGTTTATACGATTTCCCCACCTACAGTTCAAGTTACAAGTGGTTCACAAGATTTGATGCTTTATACGTTTTGGTATCAAGGATATCAAAAAAAGAAGTTACACATTTTTGCCAATACACTGTACATTAGAAAAGGATATAATTCGATGGGAGAAAAGTTTGGTGATTATGCTAGTTTAGGTTTATTTGTAGGAAAAACTATTTTTAAAAAAGTGGGACTTATTGCACAAATTAAAGGCGAGTGGATAGGTAAAATGAAAGTTGCCAAAACGGTTGGGGCAAATGATATTGCAATTTATAGTATTGATACTGTTTCTAGCGGATCGAAAAAAGTTTTTTTTGTTCCTCAAGTAAGTTATACTCATAAAAATTTTACTGTTTTTGCTACTAGCGAAATACCTTTATATCAATGTTTAACTGGAGTACAGGTTGGTTCGTTGTATCAATTTACAGCAGGATTTTCCTATCGTTTTTTCACAAAAAAGCTAGATGAAACACCAGTGAAAACTTTTGAGCCTATTAAAAATTGAGTTAATTGTTTTTCTTTCAAATACACAACAGATTAATCTAATTAGATAATAACCAAAATTCAAAACTTTTTAAAAGAGTTTTGCTTTTTTCTAATTAAATAGTACAAATATGGTAGTTAATTACTATATTTGTACAAAATAAATTGTTTTGATAATAAGAGAAATTGAATCTTTAATTAAGGAATATAGTCAGCAATTTCGTTCGTTGTTAGTTGTTGGTCCACGACAAACAGGTAAGTCAACTCTAGTGAAAAAAGTATTTCCTAACAAACCGTATGTTTCTTTAGAGAACCCCGACGAGCGGCTTTTAGCCGAAAATGATCCTCGTGCTTTTTTAAATCGTTTCCCTAAAGGAGCAATTTTAGATGAAGTGCAACGCACCCCATTAATTTTTAACTATTTACAAGAAATTATAGACAACAGTAATGAAGATGGGTTGTTTATTTTAACAGGAAGTAATAATTTATTGTTGCAAAGTAATATTAGCCAGTCGTTGGCTGGAAGAATTGGAATAATAGATTTATTGCCACTAACTTTTCAAGAAATAGAAAAATTTGGAGAAAATAACTTTTCACTAAACGAGTTAATCCTTAAAGGTTCATATCCGGAAATTTATGACAAAAAAAGAAACCCAATTTTATGGTATTCGTCATACATTAGAACTTATGTAGAACGGGATGTACGTTTAATTAAAAACATTGAAAATACTCTTTTATTTACCAAATTTTTGAAAATTTGTGCAGGAAGAGTCGGACAACAACTTAATGTTTCAGCAATTAGTAATGAGTGTGGTATTGAAGTGAAAACAGTAAATTCTTGGCTTTCGGTTTTAGAAAGTACCTATGTGATAAAATTACTCCAACCTTATTTTAAAAGCTTTAATAAAAGAGTGGTGAAAGCACCAAAATTATATTTTTACGATACTGGATTGGTTTGCTCACTACTCAACATAAAAAACACGAATGAATTATCATTTTCACATTTCAGAGGGGCGTTAGTTGAAAATTTTGTGTTGATGGAACTAGTAAAAAAAATGAAAAACAAAGGAGTTTCAGAAAATATTTATTATTGGAGAGATAACAAAGGCGTTGAAGTGGATATTTTAATTGATGATGGTAACCAATTATTACCGATAGAAATAAAATCGGCACAAACATTTAATAACAATTTTTTAGCCAACATTAAAAAATTTAATTCTTATGCAAATAACACTGGTGGGCAGGTTATTTATGATGGAGATTTAGAATTTGAAACTGAAAACGGTATTGCGGTGAAAAATTGGAGAAACGCAATTATTTGAAAACTCAACAACAAAACTTTTAAATTTTATTTTGGAATAGTACTCACTCGGCAAAGCCGAGCGAGTGGGCAAAGTTTGACCTTCAACAAAATTATTACGGTTCTTGCGTTTTGAAAAGAAAACTCTCAGCCCCTATAATTTTGTTGAAGGTCAAACTTTAATTTAATGTAATTAATGGTAAAACTGTGCTAAATTGTTGTTTTAAATGGCTTGGTAAATTTGTAAAAGGACTAATATTATTCCAAATACAATCAATACCAATTCTAAAGTAAGTTTTAACTTTTTCATTGTAGAAGATTTAAAGTTATAGTCTTTAGGCTGACATTTTGAACCTCAAATCATTTTAGGGTGAAATCCCTCAGAATTAGAGATGTTTGTATCATCTCTTTTTTTGTTGCCGTAAATATACTCAAAAAAACCATCCAAAACTACATTAACATAATGCAATACATTATAAGACAAATAAATGTTTTGTCATGTATTGATAAAAATCAACATTAGGAAAAGATAAATCAAAAAAATATTCATTTTCCATTCTCCCCCTCCACAATTTTAATTTCTTCCTCACTTAACCCATAAAGCTGATAAATCATTTTATCAATTTCTTTATCGGTTTTTTCTATTTCGGCTTTTAGGGTTTGGGCTTTTTGTTTTTGCTCGTTAAAGTATTGCATCCATTCAGCTTCTTGCGATAAACTTAATTGCACTTTTGCTTTTTGTAGTTCTTTTAAAAACTCGCCAAACTCCAATTCGTGCCAGTTCTGCAACTTGGTTGTAAGTTTTTCAATTTCAAATTTAGATTGCAATAATTTATTAAATTTTGCATTTATGCTTTGTAATAAGGTGTTATTGTCTAACATTTTTTGTCCAAAAACATCTAAATCATTTGTGTTAATTCCCTTAGGAAATGGTAACATTCCTAAATGGAATGCTTTAACTTCTGCCAAAACTTCCCCCTTTTCAGGATTTATTGTCCAATAATAAAAATCTACTAATTTTGAGTTCAATATTGATAAAAGAGCTTTTAAAGAAATAGGAGAATTTTCATTAGATAATATAATATGAGTATTGTTTCTCATTATAAAATTTTCACCTATCAATGTTCCAATTATTTTGTCACTTGTTTGTCTAAAGATTAATTTCTCTTTAGATTTGAAAATTTCTGGGTCTCTTGGTGCAGCAAGCCATTCACCATATTTAATCCAATAATCATTATCCCACAGTAATTTGTATTTATGAAAAGAACTTCCTCCGATAAGTGGAGAAAAACTGTCATCTATTTTTAGTTCCGAAGTAAACGGTTTTAGTTTCATTGTTTCTCCAGTCTGCGGTGGTTTCCCTTTTCCCTTCTCATAAGGTTTAACACCATTTTTAATAGAATAATAATCAGATACTAAATTTGAAGATATATTGACTTTATTAATTAAAGAATAGTGAACATTAGTTAAATAAAGATTAATTGAATTTTGATTTTTTAATATCTGTTGTTGAATTGAGTGATTAAATCTTGATTTTCTAAGGTCTCCAATTATTATTTCAGTATAATTTTCAACAGTTATGGGTTTAAATTTTTTAATAAAAACAGAATCAACATCTACAGTAGCGTCTTCAAAAACCTTTTCCGTATGTTGCACTATTTCATATACATTAAACATCTGATTTAATATGAATTTTCTAAAATCATTTCCGCTTTCTATCAACCTCCATGTATTAGGAGCAATAAATCCTAAAACTCCAGAATCCTTAATCAAAATCATCAAAGTCTTAATGTAAAATGCAATATAAGTATCGCTTAAATTGTTACTTAAACAACAATTACCAAAAATTTGTACTAAATAGTTAATCTGCTCTTTTGAAATTTTTGCTCCATAAGGCGGATTACCAATAACCACATCAAAACCACCCTTGTATTCGGTTCGGAAGGCGTGTTCGTAGGAGCAGTAAAATAGTTCGTTTTCTATTTCGACAAGGGGATTAATCCC